>CALIMD010000078.1 GCA_938028645.1 uncultured Alphaproteobacteria bacterium | reverse complement strand
ATGCTAACCCAAAACACGAACAATGCGTGCGCGAGATTTTGAATGCGCAAGGGTGTAACGCTGAGATTACACTTTCTAGTGATGTATGTCCCGAAGTGCGCGAATATGAGCGCCTGATGACAACCGCTTGCAATGCTTATGTTCAACCAATTATGGCTCGCTATCTGCGCGCATTGGAGGTGGTGTTTAAAAGCAGAGGTTTTAATTGTCCGATCTTTATGATGACGTCTGGTGGGGGAATGACTACATTAAAAAATGCGATCAAGTTCCCTATCCGTTTAGTTGAATCTGGTCCGAGTGGTGGCGCTATTCTAGCGGCTAAAATTGCGAAAGAACTGAATGAGCCGAGGATACTTTCGTTTGATATGGGTGGAACAACCGCGAAAATTTCATTGATTGAGGATTACAAGCCACAGACGGCACGCAATTTTGAAATTGCCCGCTCTGCACGATTTCAAAAAGGTAGTGGCATGCCCGTTCGTATTCCGGTCATTGAGATGATCGAAATTGGAGCAGGTGGCGGCTCAGTCGCGCATGTGGATCAGGTTGGGCGTCTTAACATCGGACCCCAGAGCGCAGGGGCTATGCCGGGTCCAGCGTGTTTTGATAAGGGAGGTTTGATGGCTACGGTGACAGATGCAAATCTTTTGTTGGGTCGCATTGACCCTGATGCATTTGCCGAAGGCAAGATCAAACTGAGCGTAAAAGCTGCAAAAGACGCATTGCTACAAGATGTCAGCCTGCAATTGGATATACCTGTACTGCAAGGGGCTGCCGGTGTTGTTGAAATGGTTGAAGAAAATATGGCAAATGCTGCTCGAATTCATAGCGTCGAACACGGGGTGGATCTGTCAAGATTCAGCATGATCGCCTTTGGCGGTGGTGGACCGCTGCACGCTGTTCGGTTGGCAGAGAAATTGGGCATGAAACGGGTGATTATACCTGCGAATTCGAGTGTTGGTTCTGCCTTGGGTTTTCTAAACGCGCCAATTTCATACGAATTGGTGCAAAGTCATTATACCACGCTGACTGATTTTAATCTAAAGAGTGTGAATGATGTGATTAACAGCATCTCTACGCAAGCGATTGAGATTGTTACCGAAGGAGCCCGGGATGCAGAATTGCTTGAAACCCGCTCCGCTTTCATGCGCTATGTAGGACAAGGGCATGAAATTCAAGTACCAATCCCCAAGCATGCCTTAAAGGTAGCGGATCTTGCGGCGATCAAATCGACATATGACCTCTGTTATAGTCGGCTTTACGGTCGAACCATCCCTGAACGTGATATCGAAGTTCTATCCTGGTCAGTTGTGGTTTCAACCATTGTTAAAACACCGGTTGAGCTGTTTGAGAAAGGCAAGACCTTAAAGCCGATGGCCTCTGGGGAGCGTAAAGTGTTTTTAGTAGAGCTGAACGACCTCGACACAGTCCCCAGTTTTTGGAGACCTAAGATGCGTTCTGGTGATGCCTTTATCGGACCTGTCGTCGTAGAGGAGCCTCAGACTACGACCTTTGTTACCAGAAATTACTCGGGCAAGTTAGATAGTCACATGAACTTGATATTGGATAGGACTGAACCATGACTAACCGTATTCTAAGCGTGATTGAGTTACAGATTCTCTGGAATAGGTTGATCGCGATTGTTGAAGAACAAGCACAAACTCTGATGCGCACAGCGTTTAATCCGATCGTTCGTGAATCTGGCGATCTTTCTGCTGGTCTGTTTGATCTCAACGGCCGGATGATTGCACAGGCGGTCACAGGAACACCTGGCCACGTGAATACGATGGCCAATTCTGTGCGCTATTTCTTGAAAAAATATCCTCTTGAGGATATGCATCCTGAGGATATATACCTTACCAATGATCCGTGGAAAGCGGCAGGACATCTAAATGATTTTATGTTAGTACGGCCCTGTTTTCACAATGGCGTCTTGATAGGATTCACATCTTGCACCAGCCACCTCGCAGATCTTGGGGGTCTTGGCTTTGGTCCTGATGGTTCTGATGTTTTGGACGAAGGACTGTTTGTCCCAATTTTCAAATTGTTGGATGCCGGAAAGTTGGATGAGACCTTTATGGCAATCCTCAAAAGTAATAGTCGCGTTCCCACCGAAGTAGAGGGCGATACATATGCTCTAATGACCTGTGTAGAATGTGGAAGCAGGCGTACATCGGAATGTATGGGAGATATTGGGATTTCGGACCTCGTTCAGATATCTAATTATATAATCGACAGATCGCGTGAACGTACCCGTGATCTGATTGATGTTCTTCCTAAAGGTACATATCATTACGAGATGCGTGTTGATGGCTATGATGAGCCATTGGATTTAGTTGCTGCTATGACAATCGGAAATGGTGAGCTGATGGTCGATTTTACAGGTTCGTCAAGCCGTTCTGCCAAGGGCATAAACTGTCCTTTGAATTATGCGAGTGCCTATGCTTGCTTCGCTTTAAAATGTGCTTTAGCACCTGAAGTTCCAAACAATGAAGGTGCTCTAGCACCATTCATTATCACTGCTCCAGAAAACAGTATCATTAATGCCCAGTTTCCCGCGCCTGTTGCGATGCGACATGTGGTAGGGCAGTTGTTACCAGATGTTATATTTGGTTGCTTACATCAAGCATTACCGGGTGTGGTGCCTGCGGAGGGTAGTTGTTGTTTGTGGGACCTGCCTTTGCGCGGTGGTTATTCTTTGAATGCCGATGCTAACAAAACTAAATTCGCAACTGAGCTGGTGCATAACGGTGGCACGGGCGGTCGACCAAGCAAGGATGGGTTGTCTGCAACAGCTTTCCCCAGTGGGGTCATGGGCTCGCTTGTAGAAATCACTGAGAGTGTTTCTCCATTGATTATTTGGCGGCGAGAGTATCGCCAAGACTCGGCAGGAGCAGGTAAATTTCGTGGTGGTTTAGGTCAGGTTTTGGAGATTTCAAGCAGTGAGGCTGCACCGATCTCATTATTTGCAGCCTTGGATCGAATGAACCATCCACCACGTGGCCGCGAAGGGGGCAGCAACGGTAAACCCGGCTCTCTTATTCTTAGCAACGGTTCTACATTGCGACCCAAGGGAGAGCAAATCATTCCCGCAGGAGAGCGACTGACCGTATTAACACCAGGTGGTGCTGGCTATGGTAATCCAAAGGAAAGAGATCCACAGAGTATCGCACAAGATATCGACTTTGGTCTGGTAAGTATAGAAGCTGCTACTACAGATTACGGTAAATTGGTGGATAGTGTGCGATTGAGAGAGGAAGATCAAATATGAGTAAAAAATTGCACCCCGAGACTCTGACGGCTACTGCGCTTGGCTGGATTGATCGTGAGACTGATGCAATGGCGTTTCCTTTGCGTCCATCGACATCGTTCTTGCGCGATCCCAAAAATTTAGACCGAGCAGGACGGATGTTCACTCGAGATGATAATCCTACATTTGAACAACCCGAGGCCTTGATCAATAGACTGGAAGGTGGCGCAGGCTGTCTAATCTTCGCCTCCGGTATGGCTGCTATCACATCTGTTTTTCAGAGACTGACCCCAGGTGATCATGTAATCCTGCCCAAGCTGGTTTATTCAGGTTTGCGCGAATGGATGAACACGCATGGACTGCGTTGGGGTCTTCAGGTGACTTATGTGGATGAGTGTACAACTGGCTGTGTTGGGGACGCATTGCGTAAAGGTAAAACCAAAGTAGTCTGGCTTGAGACACCCAGCAACCCGACGTGGACGATCACCGATATCGCTGAAGTGTCATCGGTGGTCCGAGACGCTGGTGCTTTGATAGCCATTGATAATACTGTTCCTACGCCGATTCTGACTCAACCAATTAAACTTGGTGCAGATATCGTACTGCATTCTTGTTCAAAGTATTTGAACGGTCATGGTGATTTGATCGGAGGTGCTGTTGTGGTGGCTGAGGGGCGTGAAAACGTGTTGAAAGATATTCAAAATATCAGGAATGAATATGGTGGTGTGTTAGGTAGTTTTGAAGCCTGGCTATTGCTACGGGGTATGCGGACGCTGGCGGTGCGCGTTAAAACGGCATCAACCAGCGCTTTAAAAATTGCTGAGTTTTTGGACAGTTGTGAGATGGTGCAACAGGTCTTATATCCTGGCTTAAGGAGACATAACGGACATGTAGTGGCGGCAAAACAGATGCGCGGGGGTTTTGGTGGAATGTTATCGTTTCGTGTGGAAGGTGGTGAGTACGCGGCGAAATTGCTTGCCAGTAAGGTAAATATCTTTCGGCAGGCGATCTCGTTTGGCAGTACAGAATCCGTTATTGAACATCGCGCTGGATTAGAGAAAGGGGATTCATCCACGCCAAGGGATATGTTGCGTGTCTCTGTCGGTTTGGAGAATTCTGACGATCTTATTTCTGATTTACGGCAAGCTATTAATCAGGTTGAGTATGAAATCAAAAAGGATTCTGGCAATGTCTGAAACGATCCAATACGCGCCGAGATTAAAACGCATTGGGCTGATTGTACCATCTTCAAATACCAATGTTGAGCCGGATTGCATGATGTTATGTCCCCCTGGCGTTACCATTCACTCCACACGCAGCGGTGGATATGATGTGGAAACTATTCCAGACTCTGCTGAGATGCGCAGATTCGTTCGTCAGTCCGTGGATAAAAACTGCAAGGATCTTATGGACGCGCGTGTTGATGTAATCGCCTACGGCTGCACGTCTGCCACTTTGTCAGACGGTCCTGAATTTGACTCAGCCTTTTGTCGTAGATTGATGGATTTAACTGGTCGTCCTGCTGTTACAACTGCTGGGGCACTTGTTGAAGCAATTCAGCATATAGGGGCTTCAAAGGTAGCTTTTACATCACCTTATGTGAAAGCCCTAAGCGCGGAGTCTGTGAAATACTTCAAAGATAGTAATATTGATGTAGTGACTGAAGTGGTTTTCGATCGAGAGTTAAACAGTCTTGAGCAAAATGCACTTACGCCACAAGACGCGTATGAGATGGCTTTGAAAGCAGATCACCCTGATGCTCAAGCGATTGTTGTTTCCTGTACGGATTATCGGGCATTGGAAGCTATCCCAGCGATTGAGGCATTTCTTAAAAAACCTGTTATTACCAGTAATCAGGCATTGATGTTTGTGTGTCTTAAACGCCTCAATATTCCTTATGGAAATTTAATTGAAGGTGGACGATTATTTACTGGTCAAGTAGGTCAAACGTCAACTCGTTGAAATCCCTCAATATGTCTTTCATTTGGTTAAATTTGTTGCCAGATATGGTGCTGTAGAAGTCGAATTTATTGCACAGATTTCTTAAATGGATTAAGAATATGTAAGCTGCATTTCCATGGTTAGGACACTTATGAATATCGACGCCATAAATACGTTTCTTTTACTTACTGAGACGGGAAATTTTAGCCGAGTTGCCGAAAAATCGAACCTGACGCAATCCACGGTTAGCGCAAGAATTAAGACCCTTGAAGATACTCTCGATACGCAACTTTTTGAGCGGACACCTTCAGGAGTCTTGCTCACTGATGCTGGGCATAAATTCTATAAACATGCTGTATCTATGAGTCAGTCTTGGCAGGAAAGCCGACAAGAAATAACGAGAGTTTCAAACCCAAAAAAAACGATTGGCTTAGGACTTCATATGACGATGTGGCGCCGGTTTATGCCTGACTGGTTGATTTGGATGGAGAAGCAGCATCCTGAATTCGCCCTTCGAGTGGAAGCAGATTACTCGGAGCGTTTAGCGGATTACATTTCACAAGGAATACTTGATCTAGCTATAACTCACATGCCTTCAGGCTTACCCGGACTGATCGTTCAACCGTTTATGGAAGACGAGTTAGTGATGGTTTCTCGCAACTTGCTTGATATCGGTTCGTGCAAACCGGAGGCCTACATTTTTGTAGATTGGAGCTACGGCTACAGAGAGGAGCATAAAGAGAAACTTCCTGAATTTGTGAGATCAAAAATAAACATAGGATTAAGCGAAATAGCTTTAGAGCATCTTTATGTTAGTGATTGCTATTCCTATATGCCTCGGGCTTATATTGCTGAGGATCTCTCTCTAAAGCGCCTTTATATTGTTAAGGACGCGCCAATCCTAAGTCGTCCGTCATATCTAGTTTGTGCGAGGAGTTCAATTAATTCTGATGTGGTTGAAATGGCGGTGGCGGGTCTTCGAGCTTCAAATAGAGAAGATTAAGAAACTATTGCAGTATTGTTCTGTGTTAAAGTGGTTTTCGTGCTCGTATATGGTGCGGACAATGTTCACCGCTCCTTAGAACTGCAACAAGTTTCGCCCAAATTGCTACTTGATGATTGATGTAATCAGTTCCATGCCTTCTGGATAGTTCGACACGATTTGCACCAGAAAGCCAGGCGAGTTCTTCGGTTGCAACTTTGGAATACCAAGGATTTCGATTAACAAGCTCTATGTCAATAAATCCAGCATTTTGCATGGCTTGGAAATAAGTCTTGGGCGACGCCATCGCAAAATCTAACCCTTCTTCTTTTATATAGTCAGCCATCTGGGATGAGGGAGGTCCTTCATGGCTAATTAGCCAATCAGAGGCGGCAAACTTACCCCCTGGCTTTAATACGCGAAATGCTTGTTTTGCCATTTCAGTTTTGTCTGGGATATGAATGATAGAGTCTTTCGAGAATACAATATCAAACGAGCAAGCCTCAAATGGAAAAGGGCCAGGATTAACTTTCAGTATTTCAATTCTATCGTCAACTCCTGCCGCTTTAGCTCTACGATTTGCTGCTTCACAAACTGGATCTTCAACATCTATACCTATCACCTTAGCCGCTTTATACTCGTTCACTAGTAGTACTGCGCATGCGCCAGAGCCAGAACCAATATCTAGGACGCACTTATCCTCAATATCAACGTTACTGAGGACTCGTGCTACCTCATCAGCTCCTCCTGGAGACAAAAACCCATCACCCCAAATTTCTTCTAAAAAACTAATTACCTGGTTATCGTAAAGAATCTCATTTTGCATGCATCTCTCCTACCAGGCAGAATTACAGTTTACATGCAAAATGCAAGACATTGTTTGCTCTGATTCAATATTGGTAAACTGATAATTTCTATTCAATTAATATAGTTAATTTTTATGGCGTAGTTGTTTAATTTTAACAATTGCCAAAAGAATTGACGGCTTTGAGTTTAATTGTTTCTGGTAAATTTTAAGCAACTCACTTACCATCTTGTTTCATGAGTAAAATATTGAAATCGCAATTAACTGGCCCGTCTGTATGGAATGGAAATACTTTCAAAGACAACGATAGTTGGGTTTATAATCTCAGTCGTGATGAGCTGTGTGAAATTGATAGTGCACTTAAAAACTTGAGCGCAGCAAATATCAAATTTCCAAATTTTTCTAAAGATGATTTTAGATTACCAAAATTGAAATTTAGGTTAGAAGAGTTCGCAAATGAATTAGAAAATGGTAGAGGTTTTTTAGTGTTGCGTGGGCTTCCAGTTAACTACTACACCGATGATCAAGTTCATGTTATCTATTATGGTCTAGGGTTAAACCTTGGGGAACCAGTTTTGCAAAATCATAACGGTGATTTGATTGGTACTGTTATGAATGTTGGTGATATAGAGGATAAGAATACTCGAGTTTATCAGACAAATCTGTACTTACCATATCATACAGACCCTTCTGATGTTGTTGGATTGTTATGTCTTCGCAAAGCTAAGACTGGTGGTTTAAGTAGTCTTGTCTCAGTGCCTGCAGTTTACAATATTTTGCTCAAAGAGTTTCCCGAGTACGTGGGCTTGTTTTATAAGCAATGGTATTATGCTCATCTAGGGGAAGATTTGCCAAGTCCAACTTCACTTTTTGCGCTACATAAAGACAAATTGAATTTTAGATATCTTAGGCAATATATTGAGCTCGGGCATGAGTTAAGAAAGTCTCCTCTATCACCTGTAGAAATTGAAGCATTGGATATTTTGGATAGTATTATTGTTCGTCCAGATCTACGTGTTGATATGATGCTTCAGCCTGGGGACATTCAATTAGCAAATAATCATTTAGTTTTGCATTCACGTACTAGTTTTGAGGATAGCTCTAATGAAGAAGAGCGAAGAAAATTATTAAGGCTATGGTTGAAAATGGATAATGCTCGAAATCAACCCCCTGAATTTCCTGGTAGAAATGGTTTTTGAGGTTTGTTTTTTATTCTTTGAAAGGGAGCTGGAAAATGTCGAAGGAAAAACATAGTGGCGGTTGTGGTTGCGGTTCTGTCAGGTATGAGACTGTAGGCAATCCGACTAGGGCGGGAATTTGTCATTGTAGATATTGTCAAACACGAACTGGTTCGGCTTTTGGAATTTCTGTTTATTTTGAAGAAAGGCAGGTAACCATCTTAAGTGGTGAATTAACTGAATATAGTTTCACAAATTCGTCAGGTAGGTACTTCAGAAACAGATTCTGTAAAAAATGTGGCACTACTTTATTCTGGGAAGTGGAAGTAAGAAAGGGCCTAATTGGGATTGCAGGGGGCACTTTCGATCCACCAACTTTTTGGTTTGAGGCTGGCTTTGAGGTGTTTTGCAGGTCAAAGGCGCCCTTTTTTGAAACAACTATCGCGGAAAAAAAAGAAACAACAGATTACTATAAACCGATTATTCCTGATAATGGAGCTTTAACTGGATAATTGCTTATTAAATCAATGGTAAAAATTTAGTTAAAAACGAAAAAAGGATGAACTATGGTTGAAAAGACGATCTTAATTGTTGGAACGTATGATACTAAGAGTGATGAATTAGAGTATATGGCTGAGCGTGTAACCGCTTTGGATGGTGGTATACTGACTATGGACATTTCAGTTTTAGGTGATCCAGAAAAGGCGACGGATATTTCAAAACATCAAGTGGCAGAAGCCGCCGGCAGCTCAATACAATTAGCGATCGACTCAGGTGATGAAAATACAGCAATGCAGATAATGGCTAATGGCGCGAGTACTCTAGCTAAATCTTTATACGCAAAAGGTAAATTTGATGGTGTCGTCATTCTTGGTGGAACTATGGGTACAGATGCTGCCTTGGATATATGCCAAGCGCTGCCATTGGGCGTACCAAAGTATGTTGTGTCAACTGTTAGTTTTTCACCGTTAATTCCATCAGCACGCTTATCAGCGGATATCCAAATGATACTTTGGGCAGGAGGGCTCTATGGATTAAATTCAGTTTGTAAAGCCTCCTTATCTCAAGCAGCAGGAGCTGTTCTTGGGGCTGCCCGAGCAGTTGAGTTGCCCACAGCTAATAAACCTGTTGTTGGTATGACTTCTCTCGGTTCTTCTTGCCTAAAGTATATGAAATTAATTAAACCAGCCTTAGAGCTGCGAGGGTTTGAAGTGGCTATTTTTCATGCTACTGGGATGGGTGGTATGGCATATGAAAGTATTGCAAGAGATGGCGGTTTTGCTTGTGTAATGGATTTTGCTCTTCCAGAGCTTGGTAATCTTTTGGCTGGTTCAGTTATTAATGCTGGAGAGGACAGAATGATGAATGCTGGTGCGTCTGCCATACCACAAATTATTGCTCCAGGTTGTTTAGATTTGATTGATTTTGCAGGTTGGCAGGAAATACCGGAACAATATAGTGACCGCCCATTTCATGAGCATAATCGTTTAATTAAATCTTCAGGTCTAAATCCGGAAGAACGACGCGAAACGGCAAGAGAAATGGCGAAGCGAATTAAATCTTCAAATACCCCGGCTCACGTAATCCTAACGAACGAAGGAATCGAGGAATGGGACCGTCCGGGAGAGCCTGCTCACGACCCCGAAGGGTTGTCAGAGTTTTGTGACGAAATGCGTAAAGTAATGACTGAGCCAATAAAATTTACAGAGTTAGACTGCCATATTAATGATCAAGAATTTGCCGATAAAGCCCTTGAAATTTTTGACGCTTGGGTCGCTGAGGGCATAATAAAATCTTGATATCTAATTTGATGAGGGAAGCCCCTGATAGTCATAATTTTCAGTCGATATGTCGCCATGCCATGCATAAACTGAAAAAAAGGCCTCTTTTCTTGTTCTAGATGCATGTGGCATCATAGAGGGATGATAAGATTGTTCTCCAGGGTAATGAGTGATATACGGCTCGTTCCCTCGTTTCCAATCGGAATCTCCAGCCAACATAATGTAAAGTTCTTCTGCAGGATGTGTTCTTAGTCCATACTCAGAGTTTGGTTTCATGCCGTATAATCCAAGGCGCACTTTGTCTGAACGAATTAATCCATCGGGACCCAGTAACTCAATATGAACTTTTGATTTACTATGCTCGATATAGAGTGGATCATTTGATGTTTTTGGAGGAACCCAGTCAAATGGTGTGTCATTTATAAGCTTGCATATGGGATGTGCATCAGATCTTTCGATTACGCTTCTGAAAGAGGGAGACAAAGTGGTCGAACTACTTGAAAAATCGATATCAGTGTTGGCGTATCGGAGCTCTGAGCGAACGTGAGATTCAATAGATAAAGGTCCAGAAAAAATACTTTCTAATTGGAGAAATATGGGTTTTAAGTCCATTTTTTTCACTTTGTTATCTTTCAATGATGAAAACAGTTAATCAATATTCTAAAAATATCAATAATATTCTTTAGAGTTCAGTTGTTAAGTTTATATTATGTTTAAAAAAACTGTTTAAATATTGATTAATGTTGAAGAAAGATTAATTGGGTCAGTACAGCAGTACGCTCACTTAACTGAAGGTCTGAAATAATGGTTAAATCAACACTCATTTCATTTTCAATATTGACTGCAACTTTTCTCTTTATTGACGTTATTTGGTTGTCACAAGCAGTTGGTTATTTTTACCAACCAAATATTGGTGCGTTACTTAGGGAAACACCCTTAGCACTCCCAGCAATATTATTTTACTTAATTTACCCACTAGGGGTTACCATCTTAGTGATCGTTCCATCTTTGGAACAGGTGTTATTGAAGAAAATATTTTATAGAGGATTTGTGTTCGGCTTTGTTGCTTACGGAACCTATAATTTAACCAATATGGCAACGCTCAAAGGGTGGTCTGTGAACGTTGTTATTGTAGACATGATTTGGGGTGGTATTTTAACTGGGGTTTCAGCGTCTCTTAGTACATACTTGGTCCGTGGAATTTTAAGAACAAGATAAGTAAAAATAAATTTTGATATTAACTTGTGTTTTTTATCATTCGTTCGCGCATAACAAATTTTTGAGGTTTGCCTGTAATTGTCATCGGTAGTTCATCAACCATTTGGATGTGTCTGGGTATTTTGTAATGCGCAATTTGGCCTTCGCAATAGGAAGTCACTTGTTCAGGCGTAATTTCTGTATTTGGTGATTTGACAATCCAGGCGCAAACCTCTTCCCCATATTTGTCGTTTGGTATTCCAAACACTTGTACTTCCGAGATTTTTTCATGACGGGATAAAAACTCTTCAATTTCTCGAGGGTAGATATTTTCGCCGCCTCTGATGATCATGTCTTTAACTCGTCCTACTATGTCACAAAATCCATCCTTATCAATTATTGCTAAATCGCCAGTTAACATCCATCCATCAATTATACTTTCATCGGTTTTTTCTTTATCATCCCAATATCCTTGCATGACAGAATAGCCCTTAGTGCAAAGGTCCCCACTTTTACCTCTAGGCACAGTAGAACCTTCTTCATCAATAACTTTTACTTCAAGATGTGGATGGACATGTCC
>CALIMD010000077.1 GCA_938028645.1 uncultured Alphaproteobacteria bacterium | reverse complement strand
ACACTATCCAGAAATTGGACATTAAGATATTGTATTTATAAAAAAAATAAGGCTCATAACCTGTAGGTTGTAGGTTCAAATCCTACACCCGCAACCAAAATCCATTGTGCAATCGGGATATTTTTGTTACCCGAGCGCGGTAAATGGCTTACAGAGGTCATTCTAAATCGTATAAAGCCCGAGTGATCAAAAAGTTATTGATGCCTAATTCGGAAATCGTTAAATTTTTCGCAAATTTTAGGTTTTTTTATGCGAGCTGGTTTCTCACTTATCGAATTACTTACAGTGGTAGCAATTATTGGCATTTTGGCATTTGTCGGTGCTATTGGATATCAGGGTTATTTGGACGCGACGCAAGATGAGGCAACCAAGGCTAACCAAACGGCGGTTGCCCGAGCGATTAATGTAGACAACTTGCTAATTGCTGAAGGTGGCGGCGGCCCAAGTGACATTAATAAGGGTGTTACAGCAGCCACGAGCTGCGGCTCTCAGGTTTCCATAATTTTAAATGAAATGAACGTCGTTCAAGAGGGAAAGAGCCCTGCAAATTCCGCCTGTCCGCGGGCCTTTAATGGTAATTTAGCTCTGAACTGGCCCGGCGTGACTAAAAATTCCACTACTGGATTACTAGATGGTTGCGGTTTTAGGAGCCCAGAAACAATGAACTCGGCTACCATTATTTCTGTGCCTCGTGGAATGGTCATGGTGGCTTGCGCGAACAGTACCGCCTCGCTCAAGCAGGGTGCTTATAAGATCTATACGTGCGTTTGTGCTAACCAAGATTATTGCGATACAACTGACGTTACTGATTTCTGCTCAACTAATCCGGACCCTTCAAATTGTCAAAAAAACTTCTTGAAAAACAACCCGACTTTGTGTCCAACTCCCAATACCCCTCAATCCTAAGACGGAGACTTGGCAAATGATTAATTTAAAGTTTGTTTACTTTCTAGCTGGTGCTGCCGTTGCGTTAAGCTTCGCCGCAAGAGCACAGTTTTCAACGTCGGAATACGGAACAGGCGCTTTTGAAACTGGATCAGCAAATAGTTTTGTTCATGGCCTAGCCAGCTATGAAAATGTTGCCTCAGCCGACTTGAGTGCTACCGTCAACCAATTGCGAGCAGATTGTTCGGCAAGCGTATTCCCCGAGGCAATCTCTTTCATGGACGCAAATGCCGACGGCGTACTTGAATGCTCTGAAGTCAACAATACGCTGAGTTGGTCATATGGGGCTAACTTTAATGGGGTATCTTCCGAGCAAGCTATATTTATACTGGAACATCTTGATGCCTGTGCCGTCGTTGACGATGCCTGCCTTGCAGGCGCGGCATTAGCAGCACAAAATTTCGTGAGCACGTCAATCTCCGATGCTGGCTCGACGGCTCTTTCCAACTTGGCTGCAACTATAGCCGCCGCTGACAGCGCGACAACAGCCATTGTTGACAATGATTTGCAACTTTTCGACACCAACCATGATGGTTCAATTGAAGACGAAGAAATCGTTGCTCTTTTAGCTGTTGATCCCCAAATAACGGCTACAGTAATCCAGCCAGCTGGCAATCCGGGCCTCTTTGCCAGTGCCTATTTGCAAGAACTTGCGGCACTGGGGGGAGACCCCTCCACTAGCGAAATTAATTCAGCGATTTTGTCGGGGAATAGTTGGGTAGTTAATCCGCCTCAAGTGACAGCGCCATCGTCTCTAACGCTTGATGGTGGTCACAATACCCCTCAGACGGACCCGCTCATCGTCTATGACGGTACGTGTTCAGCTCGAGGTGGAAGCGGCTGCTCGTCCGAGCAAGATAATGTGACCTTTGCTGTCACCGTGTCGAAGGGGCCGACCAGCTGGTCCGCCAATGATCCAGACAACCCATTCACTGTCGACTCAGATGGCCATATTGTGGTTAATACGAGCGCTTCCGGAGTTGATAGCATTCATGACCTTGATGCTGGAACATATAATATCAGTGTTACGGTTACCGATAATAATGAGAATTCATATGGCCTTACTGATACGCTGAACAATTTGACGGTGACCGTAACCAATGAAGAGGGTTGCGTTGTCAATAACGGCATATCGGCATCGAATTTTAATGCAGGCTCGGCTGTAAATATTTCGGGTGCTGCAGTCACGATTTCGGGAAATCATAATTCTAAGGACTTGTTATTTGTTAAGGGCGCAACGTCAAGGTCAACGGCAAATGGCAAAAGTTATTCAAATTTTGGGTATCCTGGAATTACCGCCTCATACTCAACTAGCTCGGGTGTTCTGCGTTTTTATGGAACAACCAGCGAGGCCAATTGGGTCAACATTTTTAAGAAGGTTGGATTTATTTATAATTCGACCGGAGCAATTGGACAAACGAACCGCAGTCTCGTTTTTTCCATGAGTAACAAGGTTCCATTCTTACATCCTGAAACTGGAGGCTGGCATTTTTATGAATATATTCCAGATAGAAGAGTGTATTTTCACGTTGTTATGGATGACGTGAATGACAATAGTTATTCTAACCCGTCAGATATACATTATCTTTTTGGTTTAAAGCCATATTTAGCGACCATTACCTCTGGCGCGGAGCAATTGTATATTCAGCCCAAAATTCAAGGCCAGGGTTGGATTGGTGGCTGTGATCATCTTCACAACTCCAATGTAAGGGGCTGGTGCGATGTTGGCGACGACGAATTCGATGACAATTTGAATCGCACGGACGGTAGACCTTTTTCAAATTCTTGGAAGGGGGAAAGCAAGTGGGTTTGGGTCACTGGACCAGAGCGTGGAACCCCTATTGGAACTGACAATAATACAGGCTGCAGAACTGGCAAGAATTTCACCCCCCACGATGGGGCCTATGAAAACTTTAATCGGCTTGAGCCGAATAATTGTCGAAACGAGCATATGCTGCATGTTTACGGTCACGGTAAATGGAACGACTATAAGGTTACAGATAGACGAATTCAGGGATATATCGTTGAATGGGGTGGCGCTAGAAATGACCCTATTTATGGGCAAGTAGGTGGTAGACCTCTCGATCTAACAGAGGTGAAAACATACAACGTTGCATCCGAAGGGCAATTTTGTACCCATCGGTAATTTGGAGGAAATAATGAGAAAATCAGTAAAAACATCTTTTTGTTGCGGCGCAGCGTTAATCATTGCTTCGATGCAGATCGCCCATGCACAGTCAATAGTATCGGCTGCTTGCTCATCGCCAACTGTCGTTGTGACATTTAATGCAGCGGTAAATGCTGTGACGGCATCAACTGATAGTGAGGATACCGGTGACTCGGCGCTGTCATCTCTAAGTTTCAAGAAAACCGCTGCTTCATCTGCCGAAACTGACAGGGTCGCACTTGATACAGTTGGCGGGGAATGGAGTTCGGGGAATACGGTTTACACGGTTTACCCAACCCTTGAAAACTACCAAGACATAAATAGTTGGGATATATGGCCCTTGGCTATCTCTGCAACCGCATCAGATATTACCTCTTCTGTTTTGTGCCAATAGGAGGCTCAAATGAAAACGAAAACCAAGATTTTGACCCTCGCCGCGTTGGCAATGACAAGTATTTCAACGGCACAGGCTACTTCATTA
>CALIMD010000076.1 GCA_938028645.1 uncultured Alphaproteobacteria bacterium | reverse complement strand
CCAAGAACGTCTCTGTAAAAAGGTACAGATTGGTTTAGGTCTCTAACCTTAAGAACCACATGTCCCAAGCCGTGTACACGCATTTCCGCGCCTCCATGAGAATATAACGTCTAATCAGGTTGAGAGCATACACTATTTTTTCTTTTCAACTAGTATTTTTGAATATTGATATGGACCGGATAGATGATACTCTTTTCTATTTAGATGGCATATATTGAGTTTTACGCATTTGGAAAAGGCAGAATATTATTTCTATAGGGATAAAAACAATGGTTCCATCCGTGGTTAATATAGGTTGCGGCGCCGGTTTTTCAGGAGACCGTGTAGATGCAGCAATACCGGTTGTAGAAACGCTTGCTAAAAGAGAAGGTCCAAAATATCTCATTTTTGAAACATTGGCTGAACGAACATTGGCTTTGGCCCAGAAGCACCGACGTAAGGACCCCACCCACGGATACTCCCCCTTTTTAGAGGATTATATTCGGCCAATCCTAAAGAAATGTTACGAAACTGATATCAAAATCGTATCTAATTTTGGAGCAGCCAACCCAAAAGGCGCTGCGATGAAAATTAGTGAAATCGCTGATCAGATCGGTTGTGAAAACATTAAGATTGCGATTGTTGAAGGAGATGACTTACTGCAGGTCATGTCAAGCCATGATATTCAAAACCATCCTACCATCGAAGGGCTAGGAATAGATGATAATGAGGTGGTCGCGGCAAATGTCTATCTTGGTGCGCGTCCAATAGCCGAGGCGCTCTCAAGAGGGGCAGATGTAGTGGTAGTTGGAAGATGCACTGATCCAGCACTAGTACTTGGACCCTTGGTCAAAGAATTCGGTTGGGGCGAAGATGACTGGATTAATTTAGCAACAGGAACAATGGCCGGCCATCTTTTAGAATGTGGAGGCCAAGTCACTGGAGCCTACTTCGCCGACCCCGGCTATAAAGATGTACCGGATTTGGCGAATGTGGGATTCCCAATTGCTGAAGTTGGGAATGACGGGTCTTTAATCATAACAAAAGCTGATAATACGGGTGGACTTGTGTCAGCACAAACAGTGAAGGAACAACTTTTGTATGAAATTCACGATCCAGAGAACTATTTCACCGCCGATGTTATACTGGATATCAGCAAGGTAAGAGTCGTAGAAGTTGGGCCAGACCGCGTAAAAGTCTCAGGAGCCCACGGAAAACAAAGGCCAGATACTTTAAAAGCAACAGTGAGTATAGATGGGGGTTGGATGGGAGAAGCCGAAATGAGTTACGCTGGTCCTAACGCTTTAAAAAGAGCGCAACTAGCTATAGATGTACTGAAAAGCCGATGTCGCGATATTAAAACAAATAATCCCATTAGATTTGATATTGTAGGGACTATGAGTGTGCATTCTGGTGATAATGAGGATACCACACATACACACAAGTACCCTGATGATGGAGACTACAGAATTAGGATCGCAACCTGCGGCCATGATAAAGAAATAGTTGAGCGCGTTAATCAGGAGATGTTGAGCCTATACTGCAGTGGCCCTGCAGCAGGTGGTGGTTTTCGCCAGCATTTAACGGATCAAGTTCAAACAGCTTCTATATTGGTAGATCGGAATAAAATCGTGCCGAAAGTCCATTTCTTGACGGATTACGCTTAAATGACACAAGAACATATGAAAAAAGTAAGATTGCATGACATTGCTCATGCGAGGGCCGGAGACAAGGGTAATCGTTCGAATATTAGTCTCATCCCATACAGCGCTGCGACATATGAAATATTACTGGAACAAGTTACTGAAAAACGAGTACTAGAACTTTTCTCAAATAAAGGCGCAAGCAAAGTAGTCCGATACGAATTACCAAACCTGCCCGCGTTAAATTTTGTGATAGATGATGTCTTGGAAGGGGGAGTCAATAGTGCTTTAAATCTCGATCAGCATGGAAAGACTCTCTCATTTCTTCTGCTGACTTTATCAGTGGAAGTTCCTGTAACGATGACAATTAAAAACACCGTGTAAAAAATCACTGTAAAATAAATCGGTAGACCCAACATAATTTTGCTTTCAAAAATCCCAAACCTAAACGCCAAAAAGTCTTTATAATAAAACCAGTTTAATAACAGGTTAATTCTCAAAAGTTTTATAAAATAGGACGATATCTATGGAACACCAGAATAGTGAAAAATTAAGCGGGGGTGATGCCCTAGTCCGTTCTCTCATTATTGAAGGTATCGATACAGTATTTGGTCTTCCAGGGATCCAACTTGATCCAATGTTTAACGCATTACATGATGCAGGAAATGCGATATCAGTTATAAATTCAAGACATGAGCAGGGCGTTGCTTATATGGCTTTCGGTTATTCCCAGTCCACCGGAAAGGTGGGCGCATACGCTGTTGTACCTGGACCTGGAATACTTAATACAACCGCTGCCCTGTCTACAGCATATGCATGTAACACGCGTGTATTAGCAATCACGGGCCAAATCCCTTCAACTTCGATAAATAAAGGGTTCGGAATGTTACACGAGATACCGGAACAGCTAGAAGTAATGAAAGGATTAACAAAACACTCTGCCAGAATAAATCATCCTACCGAAGCTCCTCAGAAAATTAGTGAAGCTTTTCGCCAACTACGTAGCGGGCGCCCCCGGCCGGTTGGGCTTGAAATGCCGATGGATATAATGTGGAAAAAATCAGAAGTAACCTTAAGAAGTAAGACTTTTGGTTCTCCTGCTCCATTACCTGACCCCGATCTAGTCGAAAAAGCTGCTAAAATACTGGGGAAATCACAACAACCAATGATTTTTGTTGGTGGCGGCGCTTATGAAGCCTGTCAAGAGATCAAGACCTTGGCTGAAACGCTACAAGCCCCTGTAATATCCTATCAAAATGGTCGTGGTATTTTAGATGAACGTCACTACCTGGCCCATACCAATACAGCAGGTGCAATGCTATGGAAAAACTGTGATGCTGCTATCAGTATAGGATGCCGAATGCAGGCAGAACGCATGTCGTGGGGTATGGATGATGCATTAAAAATCATACACGTTGATATAGATCCGACCGAGATAAATCGTATTATGAAACCTGATGTTGGGCTCGTTTCGGACGCCGCATTTACCACTAGAAAAATTGTTGATGCTCTAAATAAATATAATATCAAACGAACCTCTCGCGAAGAAGAAATGCTTAACTTAAAGGCTCAGGCCAAAAAGCAAATGGAGGAAACAGCGGGGCCACAAATGGCATGGCTTCGAGCCATCCGGGATGTTTTACCGGACAATGGTTTATTCGTCGATGAATTCACCCAAGTAGGGTATGTGTCACGGGTAGGTTTTCCAGTTTACAGCCCAAGATCTATGATAACTCCGGGATATCAGGGAACACTCGGGTATGGTTACGCGACGGCCCTTGGCGTCAAAGTAGCCCATCCGGATAAACCAGTCGTATCTGTGAATGGCGACGGAGGATTTATGTACACGATGCCCGAAATAGCAACTGCAGTTCACCATAACATAAATTTAGTTGCTATCGTATTCTCTGATGGAGCGTATGGTAACGTTCTTCGCATGCAACGTGAATTACATGATGGAAAAATTATTGCATCACAATTCACTAATCCAGATTTTGTTAAATTAACAGAGAGTTTTGGGGCATTGGGACTTCGGGCGAAAACTCCTAATGAATTAAGAATTGCATTAGAACAGGGTTTTTCAGCAAACCGACCAACCATCATTGAAGTCCCCGTTAAAGCCTTTCCAGAACCATTCGAATTACTTCGGCCAACAGCAACCCGCGGAACGAAAGATTAAAGGAATGACAGAAACAGCCTTGATAGTAGGAGCAGGACCCGGATTAAGCTCATCCCTAACGTATCTTCTTTTAAAGAATAAATTTAAAGTAGCAATAGCAGCGCGCAATGTTGCAAAGCTTGCAACTTTAGCAGAAACATCAAATGTCGATGTCTTCACTTGTGATGCTAGTAATATTAATCAAGTTCAAACATTATTTAAAAAACTAGATAAAACTTTGGGAACCCCAGACTTAGTAATATACAATCCCTCAGCACGCGTTCGCGGAGGAATTGTTGAAGTCGATCCCGAAGACACCCAAAAAGCCATAAATATAACGTGTTTTGGAGCATTCCTGGTGGCTCAGGAAGCGGCAAAAAGGATGGTTAAACGAGGCAGTGGGAGTATCTTTTTCACAGGTGCCTCAGCCAGCGTAAAAGGGTATGCAAATTCTTCTGTATTTGCCATGGGAAAGTTTGGTCTGCGCGGTTTGGCACAGGCGCTTGCTAGAGAACTACATCCGCAAAATATACATATAGGCCATTTCATTATAGATGGCGGAATAAAAGCAGATCACAGGCCAGAAAGAAATGATCCAGGTGACGACAGTATGTTGAAACCCGAAGCTATAGCAGAGACTTACCTTCAATTTCATCGACAGCATCGAAGTTCATGGTCCTGGGAGATTGAGTTAAGACCCTGGTTAGAAACCTTTTAGGTAAAATGAACCATTAATAACAGTAATGATTGGCTAGGCTTATATCAAAAAATGATTTAAAAGCCCTTCATATCATATCCCTACCATACTATCTGTTTTATTTATTTTGGTCGCCAATTATATGATTAAATCTAAACTATCTCTGCTTATCGCAATCGCCATCGCTATGCTGGCAGGCGGCTGGTTAATCTCAGGCCAGTTTGCCAATAATTCGCAACCCCAAAAAGGGCACACCGAAAATCAGAAAAGAAGTGTATCCGAGGAACTTGTGACTGTAAGGACTCGTTATCTTAAAGCCCAACCATACACTCCACACATGCGCGTAACAGGACAGACAGAAAGATCACGGTCAGTGATAATTCGCACTCAAGCTACCGGTAAAATTTCCAAGATCATAAAAAAGGCTGGCGATAGTGTAAATAAGGGAGACATAATTGCCCAACTTTATTCAGAGGATTTGCCTCTTCGTCTAAAAGAAGCAAGAGCTCGAGTAAAACAGAGGGAGTTGGAATTTTCTGCGGCGAAAAAACTATCTCAGAAAGGGTTCAAAGCAGAGACCAAGTATGCAGCGGCTTTTGCAGATTTACAAGCAGCAAAGGCTTTTGCCGAACGTATAAGAATCAATTTGGGATATACTAATATTCATGCTCCTTTTTCTGGGATCTTAAGCGCACAAAATGCTGAAATTGGTGACGTTTTAAGCAAGTCCGGCTCTGTGGCAGAGTTGATCGATCTAGATCCACTCCTGATTACAGCCTACGTCTCAGAACAGGATTATCTAAAAATAAAAATGGGCCAATCTGCAGAAGTTAAGTTGAGAAACGAAAAAAAAATAAACGGGCGCATTCGATTTATAAGCCCAGTGGCCCAAAGAGATACCAGAACGTTTAAAGTAGAACTAGAGACACCAAATCCCAGAGCCCAGATACCAGAGGGAATAACGGCAGAGTTGATACTACCTTTACCTGAGACTCTAGCACACCAGTTGTCCCCATCATTATTTTCATTAGATGAAAATGGCAATTTAGGGGTTAAAATAATCAATGAAGAAGGAAGAGTGCAGTTTAAACCAATTAGAATTGTTGGGGGGTCGGAAGACAAAACATTTGTGACCGGGCTACCGGATCCCTCTAACGTAATAGTGGTTGGCCAGGGATTTGTGATGCACGGTCAAATCGTTAAAGCAGTTGCTGAAACTGCCTCTTCAGGCAAACAATCGTGAAATCAATCATCAACAAAGCATTGTCACGATCTCGGGCAACGCTTCTAGCTTTGGTCCTGATACTAACTGCCGGAACGGTCGCCTATATAGACATTCCAAAAGAAGCTGATCCCGATATTGATATTCCTTTGATCTATATTCTTCTTCAGCATGATGGAATTTCACCAGAAGATAGCGAAAGATTATTACTTCAGCCTCTAGAGAGCTCACTACGTGGTATTGAAGGTGTCAAAGAAATGCGGAGTTCTGCCTACGAAAGTGGCGCCAGTATTGTCCTAGAGTTCGATGCCGGCTTTGATTCAAAAAAAGCAATGACCGACGTTCGTGAAAAAGTTGACTTAGCAAAGACCCGCCTTCCAACTGAAACCAAAGAACCAAAAGTAAAAGAAATAAATTTTAGTTTATTCCCTGTTCTGGTCGTCACTCTATCTGGAAACCTTCCCGAGCGCACTCTATTAGCGTTAGCACGCAATCTTAGCGATGAAATCGGCGCTATCAACAGTGTACTCGAAGCTAAACTTACAGGAAACCGCAAAGAACTGATTGAAATAATTATAGACCCGGCACTACTAGAAAGCTATGGACTAGACTCTATAAGTATACTGCAGATAATTGCACGTTCAAATTTATTAGTAGCAGCTGGCAAGCTCGATGCAGGGAATGGTAGTTTCCCAATAAAAGTCCCAGGACTTTATAAAGATATTTCCGATATTTTAAGTCAACCGATAAAGGTAAATGACGACGCTGTAGTAACCATTGCCGACGTAGCCTCCGTCAGGCGTTCATTTAAGGATAAAGATTCGATAGCCCGACTATCTGGTGAGTCGTCGATAGGAGTGGAAGTATCAAAAAGAGGCGGTTACAATATAATTGATACTATTCAAAACGTTAGAGAAAAAGTTTCTGAACAAAGTAAACGCTGGCCTCAAGAAGTGAAGATAACGTTTTCGCAAGACCGGTCATTGCATATCCATCGTATGCTTAGAGATCTCCAGAATAACATTATCAGTGCAATATTATTAGTCATGATTATAATTGTGGGAGCACTCGGCTGGCGCTCAGGACTACTAGTAGGCATAGCTATTCCGGGTTCTTTTTTAATGGGTATTTTAATCTTGGCAGCACTAGGCTTTTCAATAAACATAGTCGTGCTCTTCAGCTTGATCCTATCTGTTGGAATGTTGGTTGACGGGGCAATCGTCGTTACAGAATTCGCAGATCGCCAAATGAGGGAACATATTTCCCGAGAAGATGCTTATCGAAATGCCGCTAAAAGAATGGCTGGTCCTATAGTAGCCTCCACAGCCACTACCCTAGCCGCCTTCATGCCTTTGATATTTTGGCCCGGAATGGTTGGGGAGTTCATGAAGTTTATGCCAATAACATTGATAGCAATATTAACCTCATCACTTCTCATGGCATTAATTTTTGTCCCGACTATTGGAATAAAAATTGGGAAGTCTCAGATGTTGGTCCACTCGGAGAACGGTAACGTCGAGAGTGACAGTCTGAAAGGGTTAAAAAATAGTAACTGGTTTACCCGAACCTATGTTCAATTGCTGGAAATAGCACTACAAAACCCATTTAAAATTATAATAATTGCGATACTAACGTTGGTTACTGTTCAATACACTTACCTAACCAAAGGTAACGGGATTGAGTTTTTTCCAGACATTGAACCCGATACAGCAAAAATTTATATCCATGCGCGCGGAAATTTATCAACTGAGGAAAAAGCCGAATTAGTTTACGATATTGAGAAAGAAGTTTTAAATATTAATGAATTTAAATCAATTTATACCTTTGTTGGCAAACTTCACGGCGGAGGGCAAAATGTACCAAAGGATGTTATT
>CALIMD010000075.1 GCA_938028645.1 uncultured Alphaproteobacteria bacterium | reverse complement strand
GTAGTGTGTTTAGATAATAGGGGCATTGCAAAGAAAATATGATCGAAAAATACATTTTGGAAATAAGAAAATGACTTTTAAAGCATTTGATCTTGAAAGATTACTTTCTGATTGGGAGCAAACTGTAGAGTTTAATTTTGCTGAAAGTGGGGTTCACCCGGTACCGTTAAAGGAATTACTAGAGTTCGCGGATGCTGATCTGAATGAGTTTCTGGATATACCGTTGAACTATCCTGAGGTTAATGGGGACCTTAAGCTAAGACAGCGCATTCAAGCACTTTATAGTGATGCCACACCGGATAACGTCATCGTAACAGTGGGGGCATCGGAAGCTAATTATATCCTCGCCAATACGCTACTCGTAGAAGGTGATGAAGTAGCTGTAATGAGGCCGACTTATATGCAATTCAGCGGTGTTGCTTCTAATTTAGGGGCCAAGGTTAGAACATTTTCCCTGAACGAAAATAAAGCTTGGGCATTGAATATTGAAGAATTGCAAGAAGCAGTTACTCCCAATACGAAAGCTATAGCGGTGGTAAATCCAAATAATCCGACTGGTAAGATATTATCCGAAAAAGAAATGGATGTTCTGATAGCTGCAGCCGAGAAGGTAAATGCATGGCTGATTGCAGACGAAGTTTATGGCGGAGCTGAGAGAGAGAAAACGCAACCGACGAGCTCATTTTATGGAAAATACAATAAGGTAATTACAGTAAATGGATTGAGTAAAGCGTATGGACTTCCCGGGCTTAGGATTGGATGGATTGTGGCGCCCGTTAATTTGATAAAGGAATTGTGGAAGCGTCATGAGTATACCACAGTCAGTAGCTCTATGCTTGGAAATAGGCTTGGTGAAATGGCGCTACGACCTCATGTTAGAAGACAGTTACTAGACCGAACCCGAAAATTGGTTGGGCAAGGATTTGATGTGCTGCAGCAAATTTTAGATGAGTATCCGGACGTTTATTCAGTTGTTCCTCCTGGGGCCTCAGCTCTCTCATTTGTTCGATATAATCTTCCAGTAAACTCCACCGAGTTAATCCATAGATTTAGAGAGGAAGAAAATATTCTGGTTGTACCCGGGGACTGCTTTGATTTTGACCACCATCTTCGTATCAGCTCGGCTTTACCCAAAGAATATGTTCATGAGGGTTTAAGCAGGATGAATGATGTTATTAAAAAAATATTATCCCGATAAAGACATTTGTTAGAGCGTCATTTTAAGCGGGTGGCTTGCTAAATCAAATGAGATCCGCTGGAGCTTGTAATGGTTTACAGTCTGAAGCTAGTGAAATTTCGGCCTCCGTCCGAGCATTTAACTCTTCGGCAGTTATCGATTCGAGCAGTTCTATTGCAATAAAACCCTGATTAGTGACGTCTACCACGGCTATATCGGTATAGATACGATTTACACACTTTGGTGCTGTTAACGGAAGGTTGCAATAGTTCAACAATCGGGGGCTGCCATCTTTTGTATTGTGTTGCATCATCGTCCATGTTGATTTTGCTCCAACTGCAAGATCCATGGCGCCACCTACCAATGGTCCTTTATCTGGAATTTTTGAATCCCAGTTGGCAAGATCACCTGAGATGCTAACCTCGAAGGCTCCTAATATTGTGATATCAATATGACCTCCTCTTATCATTGCAAATGAATTTGCTGAATCGAAAAGACTGGCGCCGCCTCTAAGAGTAACTTTTCGGCTTCCCGCGTCCACGAGGTTTGGATTGATGTTGAGTTCATTGGCTTCTGGTCCAACACCTAAGATTCCATTTTCGGATTGCAGAAAAACATCTCGATCGGAAGGAATATAATTGGAAACCAGCACGGGCATTCCCAGTCCTAAATTTACAACATTACCGTCAGGAATATCCTGTGCTGCTCTCCATGCTATTTGATTTCGATTAAGCGGTTTCAAACTTCTTTTCCAGTGGCTATTACATGGTTCACATAGACGCTGGGTAGGTGCACGTCTGTTGTAGGAAGAGCTTCATCGAGCGACTCGCGAACTTCAGCGATAGTAACTGCGCAAGCGGTTGCCATAGCAGGCGCAAAATTCATTTGTGTGGTATTGAAGTTTACGTTTCCAAATCGGTCAGCTCGATCTCCACGAATCAAAGCAAAATCACCAGTGATTGCTTCTTCGAGGACGCATTTTTTGCCGTTTATTTCTCGGGTTTCTTTTCCTTTGGCTAAATCTGTTCCATATCCGGTAGGCGAATAAAAAGCGGGTATTCCGGCGCCGCCAGCGCGAATTCGTTCTGCAAAATTCCCCTGCGGCACGCATTCAAGTTCAATTGATCCGGCTCTCCACTGTTCTTCAAAAGGTGATAATTCTTTTCCGCGGCCTCTTGCTGCGGTGACTATTACTTTTCTTACCATTTTGGCTTCTATCAACGAATGAGTAAGCGAGTACGGATGGGTGGCGGAATTAGCCACAAGTGTAAGCTCTTTTGGTTCGGCATCTCTTAATATTTCTAATAAAAAATTTGGAAAACCTGCACCACCAAACCCGGATACCATAATAACGGCACCATCAAATATTTTAGATATAACCTCTTTCGCAGTTTCTATCCGTTTATCGATCGCCATTATTTGTCAATCTTCAGCGCAAGCTTTAATTGCGTCCATAAATACTTTTTGAGCCCCAGGGCCGCGTGCAAATGGGCTTATGATAGGTAGTTCTATGCCGGAGTCGCGGTAGGCTTCTATTTTATCCCTGCATTGTGATGGCGTTCCGGCTACCCCGGTTGCATCGACGATAGCGTCCGTGACACCTTTGTTTGCTGCTTCCATATCTCCCTTTTTGAAGGCGGCTGCAATATCTGCCGCTTCTTGTTCGAAACCATGCGATGCTATCAACTTATTATAACGTGGGAAAAAGCCAATATACATTGCGAGCCCAGGACGCATGAGATCCATTGCTTCGGCTCGCGTCTCGGCAACAGCTGTTGGTAATAATGAAGTAATTTCAACATCCCAAGAATTTCTTCCCGCAACAGCAGCCCCCACAGCGAGGTTTTCACGAATATCCGTAGCTGTTTTTAAAGTGCTTCGCGTCAGAATAATCCCATCTGCAATTTCTCCACATATTGCTGTCATTTTCGGAAATAATCCAGCGAGATAAATTGGTACCCTCTTTCTATTAGGTTCAAACCACAAATCGAAGTTCTCAATTTTTATTGTTTCCCCATTAAAATTAACAGAGCCTTTTTCCAGTAATTCCCGTATCACATGTACTGTTTCTCTGACACGGAGCATCGGTTTTCCAAATTCTATTCCATGTTCAGGTACGACCTGCACTCGGTGACTGGATCCTAATCCAAGTATAAAACGACCTCCCGACAACTGGTCCACGGTCGCTGCTGCCATGGCGATTGTCGGGGCCGATCTCACAAAAACACTGCTGATAGCGGTTCCTAGCTTTATCTTGGACGTAGTAACAGCGCATCCTGATAGAACCGAGAA
>CALIMD010000074.1 GCA_938028645.1 uncultured Alphaproteobacteria bacterium | reverse complement strand
AAGAAATGGTCTATCTTCCAAAACTTCATTCAATTCATCGAGGGCTAATATACCTCGGTCCTTTCCTATTTGCGCCAGACTAATTACGTCACTTATTGCGTTAGTCTTAGAATACTGTGTTGAATAAAATATCTCGGAAGCATGGATTAAAGTTCGGTGTATCTCTCTGAAATTAAATGAGACCATTGTTATGGAAATAGTTCCAAACATAACAATCAAAACTGCTGGAACGTTGTAAAAAGACGCTATTGATCCGCCAATTAATAATGCCCCAAATATGAGTAAAAATGCAGAAATCAAACCAAAAATTAATGCAAAATCATACTTTTTTTTCTTAATAGAAAGAGAATCTATTTTCAGAGTAGACACTTTTTCTCTTCTTTCCTTAAAGTTTCAAATTGTAAATCGAACATGATTCTTTCTTTGGATATTTATCTCTAATCTAGGTTCGATCCGACTTAATGATTTCTGTCATTGTGACACCCAGTCTTTCTTCTACTATTACCACCTCACCTCGTGCGACTAATCTATTGTTTACGTAGATATCTATGGCCTCTCCAACTTTTCTATCGAGTTCAACCACCGCACCTCTTCCAAGTTTTAGGAGTTGGCTCACTTGCATAGTCTGCTTACCAAGAACTGCTGATACTTGGACGGGAATATCATAGACAGCTTCTAATTCTCGCGAGGTTATTTCGGTTTGTTCATCTTCCGCAAAAACTTCTTCAATATCTTCTTCCTTGCTATCAGCAGCTTTAACTTCATCTTCTTCAAGATCATCCAGATTTAGATCGGTATCGTCAGCCATTATCAACTCCTATATTTTTGTGAACGAATATAATCATCACTAGCAAGCTTCATTATTTTGACCTCCTGGGCCCACATCTTTTGTGGATAGTGCTTCTGTCTCTGTAATCACACGATCCACTATTTTATCAATTTGGCCCCAGGTGGTTGACATGGATCGTTCCATTTCGCCGGCATCCCAGCTAATTCTGCAATCATCTCCAGCTAACTCCTTGTTAACAACCAAAACGACTTGGCCATCAAAATTAGCACGCGAAGTGATTAAATCTATTTTTTCCTGAAGGGGATTTTTTAAATGTTGGGAGATCTGTATCAGGACTTTTGGTTGTTTATCTATGAATTGAAAGGCGTGTGCAATGGCTCGTTCGACTTCGTTTAATTCACCATTTCTTGTCATTTGAGGGGCTAATTTTTTCATAATTGCGTGGGCGAATCTCAAAGTGTCTTTATTGATGGCCTCTGTCCATTTTTTATGGACCTTCATTAAACTTTCTAATTTCAGAGAAATAGTATCCAGTGATGAAGTAATTTCACGCTCTATTCCGCTCATAACCTCAGCTTTACCCTCCTGAATCCCTTGCTTTAGGGCGATTTGTTTAGCCGCATTCAAGTCTTCCTCTGAGAATGTCGGTGCATCTTCTACCGAAAGTTTTTCTTCTTGCTTCACAAGATCTTTCTTATTGTCTCTTCCTCTTTCCGTTTCTTCTTCATCGAACATTGTATTAAAAAGATATTTGTCCATTTTAAACAGCTCGATCAAAAGTCAAATTTTAAGTGCATCATTTTAATCGGTTCCTTGATACATCCAATTTCTTACTATCGCGATCGCTTCTTCTGGATGTTTATCAACAATTTCTCCTATTTGTTTAAGGGATGATGCCCTTACCCGTCCTTCGACCTGGTTAATATCAATCATTTGGTCTAACAAGGATTCGTCAGCTTCGTCTTCTATGTCGTCTTCTTCCAATAATTCTGCCATATCAGCAGTTGCTTCAGGGCCAGTAAGCTGGGCAAGTGCCACACCTTCTCCATCCCCTATCATTCCCCCTGGTCCACCTGCGAATGCTGTTGGCATTGACTCAAATAAGCGCGTTAATACTGGCCGGACCACCAAAAGAATCACCAATAACCCGACAACAGCTAACACCAAAACTTCCGCTAACTGCATAAAGTCCTCTTTAGATATGCCTAAAAATATTGATCCATCATCAAATTCAAGAGGTTCTAGTTTTACGAATTGCATATTTACAATTTCCACACTGTCTCCTCGCTGCGGGTTGAAGCCAACCGCTGATTTGACGAGAGTTTCTAATTGAGCCAATTCGTCTGCTGGACGCGGTTGCCATACTTTATCACCAGTATCATTTTCAACATAACGGCCGTCTACTAAAACAGCTACTGACAGTCGTTTGATTTTACCAGATTCTTTAATTCTATTTCGGATGGTCTTTGTAATTTCAAAATTTACCGTTTCTTCCGTTCTCGACACTTGGCTGGCGGCTGAATTACCGGTTCCCGCAGCAGTGGCTTCGTCCGCTGGCAGATTATTTTGGACAGTTACTGTTTCTGAGTCATCATTTTCTGAACTGCTTTCATTTTCTTGGACAGTTTGTGTTGAACGGGCCACTTGGCTGTCAGGATCAAAGATTTCAGCATTTTCAACGACCCTATCGTAATCTATATCGGCAGTTATCTCTGCCCGCACTCTGTTTAAACCAACAGTTCGCTCTAGTAATTCAATGATAGCTTGCCGCATCTTATTTTCAAAACCAGCACGCATTTCTGCTACACTTCCCGCGGCAGTAGCTGTGCTGTCGCCCTGGCCCCTCGCTAAA
>CALIMD010000073.1 GCA_938028645.1 uncultured Alphaproteobacteria bacterium | reverse complement strand
CCAGCGCCAGTTACAAGTGCTACTTTATTTTTCAACCGCATATTCTTCTCCACCGTATGTCGATATTGTTGGTTTTTGGATCTAGGATAACGCTGCACAAGCTCTCTGAATCCGTTGACATGCTTCTATTAGTTCATCTTTAGCGGACGCGTATGAAATACGAAAATGCGGAGAAATACCGTATGCGGCTCCATGCACAGTCGCAACATTTTCCTGCTCCAAAAGATATAAAACAAAGTCTCGATCATTGTTTATTGTTTTCCCGGTGGGTGTTTTCTTTCCCATTGCGCCCGCGCAACTGGGATAAATATAAAATGCTCCTTTTGGAGTTGGACAACTTAGGCCAGTTGCTTGATTAATCATGGAAACTACAATATCTCGACGTTCCTGAAATGATTTGCTTCTATCCTTGATAAAACCCTGAGGTCCAGTAAGAGCAGCAATTGATGCTGCCTGACTGACGGAACAAGCCCCACCTGTGACTAACGATTGTAATTTTGTCATCTGTTGTATCATTTGCTTGGGGGCAGCGGCATATCCAACACGCCAGCCTGTCATAGCATAAGACTTTGAAACACCGTTGGCGATCACCGTCCGGTTTCGTAATTCAGGCTCTACATTCGTTAGTGTAATGAAGGAGCTGTCATCAAATATGATGTGTTCATATATATCATCCATAAGTATTTTGATATTTGGATATCTCAAAAGAACCTCTGCTAGCGCTTCTAATTCTATTTTATTGTAAACGGCACCAGTTGGGTTATTAGGCGAATTTAATAGTAACCATTGTGTCTTTGGTGTAATCGCTGCTTCGAGTTGCTTTGGTCTTAATTTGAAATCTTGATCTACGCCGCACGGTATTATAACAGGAATTCCTCCTGAAAATTTAATCATATCGATATATGCGACATAAAATGGAGCTGGAATAATGACTTCCCCACCTTCGTCAGTGCCGGCAGCAAATGCATTATAGATAACTTGTTTGGAGCCATTTCCTATTATTATTTCATCTCTTGTATAGTCTAGGTTATTTTCCTTTTTAAACTTTTCAAGCACAACGTCTTTTAATTCATTACTTCCGCTTATCGTTGTATATTTCGTCTCTCCTCTTTTTGCTGCGTCGTTTGCGGCTGCTATAACATGTTCTGGAGTTGGAAAATCAGGCTGGCCTGAACTCAAGGCGATTACATCGATACCATCTGCTTTCATTTCACGTGCTTGCTGTGACATCATGGCACTAGCGGAAGTTTCAATCCTGTTCATTCGTTCGGAAAATTTCATATCTGTCACTTTGCTCTTCTGTTCTTTTTAAATGTTGGAAAGTTCACTTTGAGCGTATCATAGTATTAATCATGAGAAAAATACCTAGATCCATATAATAAATTATTCAAATACTTGGAGGTAGTGTGATGGGAAGGCTGGAAGATCGATTTGCTGTTGTAACAGGGGGTGCGAGTGGCATTGGCCGCGCGATTGCTGAAGCTTACCTTGCCGAAGGTGCAAAGGTTCTAATAGCAGATTTAAATGGGAAACTGGCAGCCCAAACGGCAGCAGAGTTGCAAGGATTTGGAAAGGTTTATGCTTTTGCTTGCGATGTAACCAAATTGAGTGATGTAAAAGCTTTGTCTGACGAGGCGTTAAGGGTCTTTGGGAAAGTAAACGTTCTCATAAATAACGCTGGCTTGAGTGGGCGAGGGCTGATTTCTGAAATTGAAGAAGATACTATTGACGCGCTTCTAAACGTAAATCTAAAGGGCGTTATAATTTGTGCAAAAGTTTTTGCGCCTATCTTAAAAGATAGTAAGGATGCCATTATGATCAATATGTCATCGCAGGCAGGCAAGCGTGGATGGGCAGAACTATCTGTGTATGGTGCCACCAAAGCAGGAGTTTTAGGGATGAATAGAGCGTTGGCTGTGGAGTTGGCTCCGGAGGTGAGGGTCAATGCAATTTGTCCGGGTTATATCAGTGAAGTTGGTATGGCTTGGCGTGGTTGGGATTTAAAATCTAAAAAAGAGGGAGGGAATGCAGAAAGTATTGGAACTAAATTTGCGGTCGATAATATTCCTTTGGAAAGACTTCAAACGGCTGAGGATATAGCACGATCAGCCGTGTTTCTTGGTTCTATTGATGCTAGAGAAATAACTGGTGCTGCACTCAATGTGGGAGGCGGGGTTGTGATGGATTAAGATCAGATTATTAAATTATTTTGTAATTGCAGGGTCTTCCCAACCCGGCTTCAGGTCCCCAACTGCCATATCTAACTCGTAGTTATTGATCATTTCGGCTTTGCCTTCGTTAACAGCACCCATATGCGAGTCAGGGTCAGCAATAAAGTAAGTGAAAGCCTGATATGTTTTGTTACCAAGTAAAACTGTTATTTTTTTGCGGACATAGACGTTATTAGACATGTTTACTCCTTCGAAACCCTCAAGCGCATCTAGAGTTTTTAGATCACCGGTTTTTACTCTATAGAGCTCACCTCTAATTCTATGACCTTTTCCACGGATTTCTACCAATGCTGCCATCCGGTGAAGGTATGGGCAATTTGGATTGCTGCAACTTGGTTCGTATGGAACCACTAATGGAAATGATTGTCGGGTTTTAGCCTCACCTAAACATTCGCTTAAAATATCTTTATGTGCGTCGTAGTTAGGAAAACCTCTTTTTAAACTTCCGTAAGTAAAGTATAGCTCCCCCTCGGTATTATTGAACTTGACGTATTGGTCGTTGACTACAGCCTTTACGGGTTCGATGTTATGTTGCTCAGCCCACTGCCTTAACCGCTCTTTTATTTCTATTGATATTTCAACTTGTTCCATAAAATCTATACTGTGAGAAATATCCGCCCCAGCCTCGAGAAGTATATTGACCGCTTCTAGAGAATTACTCATCATTGCTACATGCATCGCGGAAAAGTAATAATCATTGCGTAAGTTTACATTGATCCCGCGCTTAATTAAGTCCCCCATTGGCTCTATGTCAGGGATCCCTCTTTCAATACCAGACTCTGTTACTTCGCCCTCTCCACCAGCGGCATAGTGTAATAAAGAGTCCGCGTTTTCATTATCTAGAATATTAATGCCTACAACACCCTCGTCTATGGCCCGATAAATACGCCTCCATTCTAATGGATCGTCGGAAGCCGCCGCAGTCTTTCCCCATCTCATGATAGTTTGTGCGTGATCATCCAGTCCGGCAAAAGCTTCATCCAAGGCAGACATAATCTCATCAACTGTCGCCATCATACCGGTGCCCATTCTACCATTTGATAAAATACCGGATCGGGGGCCTTCTATTTGTGCTCCCAATCTTTTAAGAGATGAAACATTATTTTGAGTGGTGATATTATTCCACATGTTGGTGTTACATGCAGGACAAAGTATCACTGGCTTTTTCTGATATTGCCAAGCCACAAAAACAGAACTTAATAAATTATCCGCTACTCCATTGGCTACTTTTCCCATTGAATTGCAAGATATAGGGGCAACGATGACGCAGTCTGCCCAATCACACAGCGCTAAATGCGCCGCCCGCACAGGCATGCCAAACTCGGTATATCGAAAGTTCCATTCGTCATCGTCACGGTATATGTCGCTGGGGCGCAACTTATTTAGTATTCTTTCCATCCCAAAATCTTTGAAAAAGGTTTCCGAAGAAGGAGTGGGTACAAGCTTTACATTATGTCCGGCGTCGGTAAGCCGTTCGACCAGTTCCGGTATTTTATCTGCTGCTGAGGAACCACAGCAACAGAGTAATACGTTATGTGCCCCGTCTCGAGGCTCTACCAGCCCGCCTTTGGGATAACTAAAAATGTTATTATCTAGGCTTGGTGTTTCGTTTCTTAATAAAACAGGCAGACCCTCTGCTTCGATCATATTTTGTAACTGGCCGTCACGTACCATTGTCATTATATCATCAACTTCACCAAGACAGTTTCCATTAAAATACAGATAAGGTGGCTTCTCTTTTCCACTGTGGACTGTGAGTTTTTTTCTTAAGTTAAGCGTGTACAGATCAAAACCGCTGATGTCGACTTTATGGATTTCTGTAACTCCAATATTGCTCATCACGCTATTTAACATGTATGACCATGGATCATCACTGTTATAAAATATAACAATTTTATTGTTTGAAATTATATAATTTAAATCTAGAGGGTTTTCCTCAGGACTTGTTTTTTCTAGTCTTACAATACTTGGAACGGATTTTTCTTGCAGGCCTCTGAAAACTTTTGACCGAGGCGCTCTCCAAATCTGCGAGGAGGCAGGACTCATATCCGCTAAGATGACAACATCATTCTCATAAAGATAATCAATACAGGCTACCCAAAATTCTTTTAACGGTGCTGTTTCTCTATATTGATTGTTATTCTCGCCCACCGCTTTATGCCCTAGGACTTCGTTGTAGTCGATATTCACCAAAAAATGCGCGTTAGCATTATTAGCGATTTTTAACAATTGTGTCTTAAACCATCCTTCTTTTGTTTCATTGGTCGCTTGGTCGTAGAAATGATGAGTGCAATTAACATCAGAGAACTCAGATCCTGTTAGATACTTATTCGCGATATTTGTGAGCTCTTGGGCGGTCGTTTCAATAGATAATGCTTCTGTATAGGAAATATTAGCGGCATATAGTATTTCATCAACATCAATTGCATGATTATCTAGAAAACTTAATCCCATAGATAATACATAAAGACTATTCAGGTTAGTGCTTGCTCGTCCAAATATATGTCGTCGTTTTTCCGGTGTTAAGTCGATATACTGTGTACAGTTTACTGGAAAGCAATCGCTTTTAGCTAAAGCATTAAGTCGAACATCAACATCTTTTTTAATAATAAATCGCATAAGTCCACGTGCACGTTGTGCGCTACTATCATGGTCCGACATAGAATTGTAGAGCCGTTCTATGGAGGTCACCCAAATCTTTCCATATTTTTCTG
>CALIMD010000072.1 GCA_938028645.1 uncultured Alphaproteobacteria bacterium | reverse complement strand
CTTACTCAGTAAAACACCTTCAGGTTGAAGGTACATGCGGTCATTAAAGTGCACATTAACAGAACGACCATTTATTTTTATCTTCATGTCATACTGCCAAGTTAATGTATTTCCGTGACATTCACCCAAAGCTGTTCCGATAATATCGTCAGCATACCCTTTATATTTGTTGCCATCTTCTTTTTTTATGGTCCAAATTCGTTTTTCTAGTTCTCCATCGATATAAGTGAAGTCTTCCTCCAGTCGGAGTACCTTGCCATCCCATCTACCATCAATTTCGACGGAAAATTGTTTTCTGACGTTTCCAAACCGATCTTCAAACATTCCCCAAGCTTTTGTTTTTCCGTTAAAAAAATCTTCGATCACAAACATCTGGGGCGCATTGATACACTTTTCTAAAGACATAACATTAAGGCCACTTTTAAAGTAAGAAGAAACAAGATTTTACGTCCTATAATGGGAACCATTCTGGGACCGGTTTACCTGTGAGCGCTTTCCAAACGGCGGATAATTACGTCGTGTTTTCGCTTATCAAGCGGAAAATTCCAAATTACCCGGATCGTTATAGCTTTCAATACGACTGGCACTAGGGCATAGATCACTACCAAAAAGATCTTTCCTTCGGGATCAGATTCGCTTGGATCAAATCCAAGTAAATCAAGCGCGGGGAAAGCAAAGCCAATACTGATTGCTAACGCTAACTTTGTACTCATTCCCCACAGTGAAAATAGCAGCCCTGTCCTGCGTTTTTTGAACTTCAGTGCGTCATAATCCACGACGTCGGCTTGCATGGCCGGTGGCAGGCTAAGATCTGCCGCCAGACACATTCCTGTTATTACACATACTACACCGAAAAATATAAAGCTTCCCTCGGGAAGGAATATAACAGTTACAAAACTGACGTTGGCAATAACCATCGCCCAACACCAGATTCTATGCTTTCCAATTAATTTGCTGAGGTTAAGCCAAACAGGCATTGCTAGAACTGTGCAACCGAAATATAGAACAACATATATGGCTCTCTGTGTCTCGGTTGTTCCTAAAATATTGTCCAAGTATAGAAAAAATAAAACAGCTGGAATACCATTAGCTACTCCGTTTAACAGCCAGGCTGATAATAAACGCACAAATAATTTATTTTTTATGAGAGATTTTACTGAACTTAACAAAGAAGTTTTAGTGGTGCTGGTCACTTTGGCTCGATAGATTTCTGAATCAGGTACCAGAAATAAGAGAAACGGCAGGGTTATCGCCCCCGCGAGAATCGTTATCCAGGCAAGCAATCCTATACTTTTTGGTTCTGACCAACCCATGAAAGTCGCACCTGCTATTAAGGCTCCAGCAGCAAGAATCCCTAGAATACTAATACACTCACGGTATGACGTTATTCGAGTTCTTTCATGGTAATCAGATGACAATTCAGCGCCCCAGGCAAGGTAGGGAACGGCAAACATCGTCCATCCAACATACAAGGTGATTGACCATGATAGCAAATAAACGATCCCTGCATCGGGGTTGGGATTTAGAAGTTGGTGTATCCCAATACCGGCAATTAATGCCCCCGCGAATATCCAGGGTTTTCTATGATTATTTCTGAAAGCGAATTTATCACTTAGAAGTCCTATCAATGGATCAGTCAGCGTATCAATTAGTCTTGCTATTAAGAGAACGATACCAGTTATGGTTAAACCCAAATCTAAATGAACCCCGTATAACGTTGGTAGGTAGATATATACGGGGATAGTTGGCAAAGCCGTCGCAAATGCGGGACCGGTGTATGATGAAAGAATACGGATCCGCATGTTAATAGTTATTTATGGTCAATTACGAATTGTCCCACATCTATGTGGCCATTTTCAAATCCCGCTTCGCAGTAACTCAAATAGTATTTCCACATCCGTCTAAATCGCTCATCGAACCCTAAAGGTTCGATGTCGTCCCACCGATAATCAAAAGTTTTTTGCCAACGGCGCAAAGTTTCTGCATAAGATTTTCCAAAAAAATAGGCGTCTGAAATGACTAACCCAGCCTTTGTTATAGATGAGTTAAAGGCAGTAGGGCTCGGCAAAACCCCGCCTGGAAAAATATATTTCTGTATAAAATCAGGTTCTTTTTTATACTTATCGAAGAAGGGCTCAGCGATAGTAATGCTTTGGATGGCAGCCCTACCCCCTCGTTTGAGCCGGTTGCCTATTATAGTAAAATAATTGTGCCAATTTTCCTGTCCGACAGCCTCGAACATTTCTATGGAAACAATCTTATCATAGCTGCCTTCAACATCCCTATAATCCTGTATTCGTATATCTACTAGATTACTTAATTGAGCTTTAGCCATTCTATCTCTGGCAAACGAGGCTTGTTCTTTTGATAATGTTAGGCCAACTACATTGCACTTGAATTCTTTCGCGGCTATTTCCGCAAAACCACCCCAGCCGCAGCCAATTTCGAGGATTGTTTGGCCTTCTTTTAAATTGAGTTGTTCCGCCAGCCGAAGATACTTATTCCTCTGGGCTACTTCATGATCAACAGTGAGATCGTGAAATAACCCAGAGGAATATGACATAGAGTTATCAAGCCAGTTAGAATAAAACCTATTCCCCAGATCATAGTGCGCTGCGATATTCTTTTTACTGCCTCTGCGACTATTAGCTCTCCATCCGTGTTTTATTCTATTGAATATACTCATTAATTTTGAAGGGGTGGCGGCGCTTCCCAAGGCTCTTTCATTGAGTTCACCCAGGCGAATTAAGGCAGTGAGGTTTGGGGTGTCCCACTCTTCTGCCATAAAACCTTCAGCAAGACCAATATCTCCAGATATTATCAAACGACGAACCAAATTACTCTTGTGTATGTTTATTTTTGCGCCTGGACCATCAATAGGGCCGGTGAATATTCTTTTGCAACCAGAGGGAAACTGGACTTCCAGGGTCCCTATTTGTATGCGCTCTAGCCATTTGGTCAGTATATATTCGCTCCCCCATAAAAAGGGTTTCGTGTATTTATGCTGAATCGGTTCTGGTTTAA
>CALIMD010000071.1 GCA_938028645.1 uncultured Alphaproteobacteria bacterium | reverse complement strand
GTCAAAGTAACGATTGCGAAAACACCCGACCAGGATCCTATGAAATTCCGTGTTCAGGGTCCCCCATTCGGTAAGTATATTGCGCTTGCGACGCGGAGCGGCGGTAAGATCGCGCATTTTGTTGTTGAGTAAGCCAAGGGACTTGATGTCGGTAGCCGTTAAATTGTCAAATCCTGCTGCCAACGCCGACGTTTCTATGAGTTCACGGGCTTTGACCAACTCGGCATAATCCTCGGGCGTTGGATGTGAAGCGACAAAGTATCCTCTATTGGCCTCGACCCGAACCAGCCGCGAAGCAAGCAGCCTCGCCAATGCTTCACGAACGGGAATCATGCTGATCCCATGACTGTCCGCGATCTGCTTAACCTTTAGATGGGAACCCGGCGCGAGATCACCCGAGACAATGTCCCCCCGAATTCGGGCCACAAGCCGGTCAACCAAACTTGGCGTCTTAATCTGCTTCAGGTCTTGATTTGGCAATTCTTCACCTCCCCGGTGCTTGAACGAGAGCGACTGTAGTTATTTTACATTGAACTCGGGATTATATATAATATAGAATGTAGAACTATACAATGTCGGGGTCGATCGAGGAGCAAGCTGTGCCGTTGGATGCCATTTCACTTGATGACAAGTACGCGCGCGATGCGGGCCGGGTCTACATTACCGGCAATCAGGCGCTGGTCAGAGCGGCGATGATGCAGCGCTGGCGAGACGAAACTTCGGGTTTGAACACGGCCGGTTTCATATCAGGTTATCGAGGCTCACCGCTGCACCACGTCTTCAAAGTGACTGAAGGGTGTCATGGGCGCTAATGGGCCAAATGGTTCCTCATTCATAATACGAGCGTCTAATGGTACATCTGTCAGAACCGTTGGCTCACAAAAACGCGGGTGTGCACAGCGCCATTTACAAAGGACACTCTGTGTTTGAAGGATTTGAGGTTGTTTTTTAACAAAGTGTAAATACATTTAATTGCATATGATGTTTGAACAAGGTAAAATTTAACACCCAATCTTGCCGTTCTCTGGTTTAACTGTTCTTTATGCAAAAAACGACCGCCAATCCAAAAAACATAGAGCTTCTCTCAAATTTTTTGAGAGCTAACAAGCGACTAGCCATATTTACTGGTGCTGGAATATCCACAGAATCTGGAATTCCCGATTTTCGAAGTCCCGGTGGAATTTGGACCAAAATGGCCCCTATTGAATTTCAGGATTTCTTAGATAGCGAAGAAATGCGCCGTGAATCTTGGCGCCGCAAGTTTGAGGTGGATAAAACAATAAGAAGAGCAAGGCCAAACGAAGGGCATTATGCTGTTGCTAAGCTGGTAAACTCCCAAAAAGCAACTGCCGTCATCACGCAGAATATTGACAACCTTCATCAAGAATCCGGGATAGCCCCCGATCAGGTTATAGAACTTCATGGCAATGGAACCTATGCAAAATGTCTAAATTGTGGGGCTCGTGAGGAATTAGAAATAATCAAGCAAGCTTTCCTAGACAGGGATGAGTTACCCGTCTGCAAATTTTGTGGAGGGCACGTTAAGACAGCCACGATATCATTCGGACAATCAATGCCTGAAGAACCAGTACGAAGGGCCCATGAAGAGGCACTCGCATGTGACCTGTTGCTAGTTATTGGATCATCACTTGTTGTATACCCCGCAGCTGACATTCCTAAAATAGCAAAAAGAAACGGGGCAACGCTGGTCATATTGAACCGGGAGCCAACACCGCTCGACAGCTACGCAGATTTGGTTATTACTGAAGAAATTGGAGAGATATTACCTCTTGCCATTAAAAATAATTGATTTTTTTGGAGAATCATTTGTAATTGTTCTGTCATGTATTTTTAAGGGCTGTAACAATGACCAATGAAATTCCAATAGAATTAAGTCTGCTAATCTGGGCTGCTGCACTTACCATAGTGCAAATGCTTGTATCCGCATTGGGGTCCATTTCCCAAATAGGACTATCCACACTTGCTGGGAATAGAGATAATTTAACTGATACCACCGGTTGGGCATCAAGAGCTCAACGCGCCCATAGAAATATGCTTGAAAGCATCGCTGTTTTTGCAATTCTTGTGCTGTCAGCAAATCTTATGAATATTTCAAATGATATGACCGTTCTTGGTGCACAGTTATTCTTCTGGGGTAGAGTAGCATTCTCTATAATCTACGTTGCAGGAATTCCTTGGGTGCGAACAGCGGCGTGGGGTGTTTCCTTAGTCGGTCTTATTTTGATTTTCTTACAACTTATCTAATAATACTCAGGTTTACCCCTCCCCTTTTTGCCTCAGCCAAATCTAGGATTTTTTTCTTTGGCAGGGAGGGGATATAATCCGATTTTTTTGGTTTTTTTCAGAAATTTTTGACTCTGCTTCTAATTAACCGTTGTGACAGAAAAGCAGAAAGAATAAATACAAAACTGCAAAGTATATATGACCAATAGTACGAGCCTGTAAAATCGTGAATTAATCCACTTAAAAAAACGCCTACTGCTGCGAAAACACCTATTATAGCAAGAACGCTTCCCATAAGTGCTCCAGCCGCTTCCAGCCCAAATAATTTGATGCTTATAGTTGTCAATTGTGTACCGGAACCACCGAATCCTATTCCCAACATTATAAACAGTAGGAAAATACTTATTAAATCGACGGCAAAAATTAGAGCCAATATCGCTAGGCCAGCTGAAATCAATCCAATTTGATATACTTTAAGTTCCCCAACAGCATCTCCAGCAAGCCCCATGACTATACGCCCAATCCCGTTACCAAGCGCAAAAGCAACGACGACTGCTGCGGAAACCCCGTGATTAAAACCTTTTTCAAGTACAAATGGCGCCAACGTCACAGTCGTTATAGCTCCAGCGAACCACCATAATCCAAAAGTATTTATCATTTTCCAAAAAATGGGATCTTTTACGATTTTAGAAAGGTTATTATTAGTAGACGAATTTAAACGTTGTTCAACTGCGCCGAATACAACAGCGGTATTCTCGATTGGGTATTGTTTTCCGAGTAGTCTGTATTTTGAATTAAACCAATGGTAAAAATTTGTTGTAGGGTCCTTAGTGAGAAATAATGCTGCGCTAACTATCAATATACCTGAGATTATTCCAAGCCACTGATACGCCAAACGCCAACCAAATTCTTGAATTAAATACTCTGTTAAGGGCGCATAAAATAACGTACCAATTCCACCACCAATGGAACCAATTCCAATAGCCAAACCACGTTGTTTTTCGAACCATCGCGAGATGGTGGCTACTAGTGGGGCCCAAGCTCCACCCATCCCTATTGCGGTCATCCCTCCATATAAAGCATAAAGATGCCAAGGTTCAGATATATAGAAACCTAGATAAGTACCCAAACCAATGAAAAGACCAGCCACTATCATGGTTATTCGTGGACCAAAGCGATCAGCACACCATCCCATAGGAAGAGCGAATATACCATACATTATAAGGCCAAGAGATACTGAACCCGAAACTAACGAGTTACTCCAGTCAAATTCATTGACAATATGCGTATAAAATAGTGTTACAGAAAAATAGGTTCCATATCCGGTTATACTAATTATGAAACAGGCAAATACTATAACCCATCGATAGTACATAAACATTTGTTTCTTATATCGCCGGGACTTAAGTGATTAACTTGAACCACTCTTCCTCGGTTAAAATTGTAACACCTAGTTTTTCTGCTTTGGTTGCTTTTGATCCTGCTTCTCCACCAACCACGACAAAATCTGTTTTATTTGATACAGATCCAACTACTTTGGCCCCCAGGCTTTCCGCTAAAGATTTAGCTTCTGCTCGACCCATTTTCTCAAGCGCTCCAGTAAAAACGATTATTTTTCCGGTAACTTTTGTTGATTCAATAATTGAGGATTCATAATTTGCTATATCGAGTTGATTTTCCAAATCAGAAAGCATTTTCAAATTAGTTTCATCTTGAAAAAAATTGACTATATCATCCGCGACATTTTCACCAATTTGATCAATACCAATGAGATCATGGTACTCTGTTGTTCGTTTATCAGCAGCGCTTGTCAATGCTAAGCGTAATTTAGATAACGTTCCATAATTCATTGCCAGTAAACGGGCTGTTGCTTGACCAATCTGTGGAATTCCCAGACCATATATTAGACGTTCCAACTTGACCACACGGCTTTTTTCAATAGCAGTAATAATATTATCTACAGATCGTTGCCCCAAACCGTCCTTTTTTTCTAGGTCCGCCCTACGGTCTTGTAATCTAAAAATATCCGCCGGGCTTGATATGAACCCGTCATCCCAAAATAGTTGTATTTGCTTTTCTCCCAAGCCATCGATATCAAAAGCGTTTCGTGATACGAAATGCTTAAGTCGTTCAATCGCTTGGTCTTTACAAGCCAACCCAGCTATGCAACGCCTGGCCGCTTCACCTTCCACTCTCATACTCTCCTGTCCACAACTGGGGCACATAGTAGGGAATTTAAAGGGTTTATTAAGTTCCGATCGTTTATGTAATACCACTTCAACAACTTGCGGGATAACGTCACCAGCTCTTTGTATGATAACAGTATCTCCGATACGAATATCTTTTCGTTTTATTTCGTCTTCATTGTGTAAAGAGGCATTTGATACAATCACCCCACCAACGTTAACAGGAGTTAATCTAGCAACAGGAGTTAAAACACCTGTTCTGCCTACCTGAATATCTATATCTTCCAGAACAGTTTCAATTCGTTGGGCTGGAAATTTATGAGCTATAGCCCAACGGGGAGCTCTGCTAACATTACTCAATCGTTTTTGAAACTCTAACCTATTAACTTTATACACCACTCCATCTATGTCGTACGATAACTCTAGCCGGTGCCCCTCTATTTCGCAGTAATGCCGTAATATATCCTGCAGAGTGTTGCAGACACGGGTCAGTGGATTTACAACGAATCACCATTTCGATAACATTTCAAGAAACTGGCTTTGATTATCAGCCTTTAGTTCTGAAATTTCACCCCACGAATAAGCGAAAAAATTAAGTTTCCTGCTTGCTGTAATAGTCGCGTCCAATTGTCGCAATGAACCGGCAGCAGCATTTCGGGGATTGGCGAATACTTTTGAGTTTGACCCCATTTGGGTACTATTTAACTCATAGAATGCTGTCTTACTCATATAAATTTCCCCCCTAACTTCTAGTGTTTCAGGAAAATCACCGGTGAGGCTCTGAGGAATATCTTTTATAGTTCTTAAATTGTCAGTGATATCTTCACCTACTGTTCCGTCTCCCCGTGTTGCTCCAACAACAAACAAACCCTTTTCATATCTCAATGAAGCTGAAACACCATCAATCTTTGGCTCCGCAACTATTTCAATACCTTGAGCAATATCCAAAGATAGAAACCTTCCAACCCGCGATAAAAAGTCATTAACATCAGCATCATCAAAGGCGTTAGCAAGTGATAACATAGGCTCTCGATGTGTGACTTTAGAAAATGATGGAGAAGGAGTAGTTCCAACCCGTTGTAGTGTTGGAGTTATTTTAGCCAACTCAGGAAATCGCTGCACCAATCCTTCTAATCGTCGCCTTAACCTGTCGTAACTCGCATCGTCAATTTCCGGTGCATCGTTTTGATAATACATCTTGTCATGAATGCTAATTTCGCTATCTAAGGAAAGCACTTCCTCTTCTGCCTCAAATATATTGAAGCTTTGAACTGGTTTATCTCTATATTTTGGCATCACAAACTCGACCTTCAGTTTTCTAATAATTTGAGTGATGCTGCACGGGCTTCCTTAGTAATCATTTCTCCAGAAAGCATTCGAGCAATTTCTTCTACACGCTCTGTTTTTGCAAGTTCTTTAGCAGTGGTTCTCTGTAGACCTGTAGTATCATCCTTTACAATTTTCCAATGAACATGCCCCTCAGCCGCCACTTGTGGTGAATGCGTTACTACTAATACCTGAATTTTTTCACCTAATCGCTTCAAGCGTCTCCCTACAGCTGCCGCAACAGCCCCACCCACCCCAGCGTCGACTTCATCAAAAATTAATGTTGGAAGTGGAGTTGCCGCAGATAATGCGACCCTAAGTGCCAATAATAATCGCGATAGTTCCCCACCTGAGGCAACTTTTTGAAGGGGGCCAAGGGGAGTTCCAGGGTTAGTGCTTATTTGAAACGTTACTTTATCCCATCCATAAATGCTCCATCCACTCTCATCGCAAGCTTCAATAGTGGCTTGAAACTTGGATTGGGCCAGTTTCAGTGGTTTTAATTCAGATATGATAGCCTGGTTTAGCCGGTTACTCGCCTTGGCTCGACTCTTGGACAAAGCATCCGCATCCTCAATAAATTTAGCTCTTGCTAACTCCAATTCACGCTCTAAAGTCTGTACTTGAGATGCGTCATCGTCAATCATTCTCAGTTGATTAGCAAGCTCCCGATATTGTGCGTTTAATTCATCCGGCGTGACACCATATTTTCTTGCAAGTGCTCTTATACTATTAAGTCTTTCATCTATTTTTTCGAGGTGACTTGTATCTAACTCAATTTCAGTTGCAATCCTTCCTAAGACCAACTCGGTTTCGCCTAACTCAGTGGCGGCTCTTTCTAAAGACCCAATTTGTTTGATGATCCGGTCGCTTGTTTTATCCAATGTTTTTTGGGCTTTCGCTACAAGCGTTATCGCCCCGCCCTCACCACCTATAAATTGAAGCGCTTCATTTAGTGCAATTATAATTTTTTCAGCATTCATTAACTCGGAACGGGTTTCTAGCAACTTTGCCCCCTCACCTTCAATAGGCTTAAGTGAAGCTAGCTCTTCTACAGCTATTTTGAGATATTCCTTTCGACTTTCATTTATGGAGGATTCCTCGGTTGCTTT
>CALIMD010000070.1 GCA_938028645.1 uncultured Alphaproteobacteria bacterium | reverse complement strand
CATGGCTTAACGACCGCCACCTATAAGCGCTTCGGCCTGCTTTTATAAACGATAAATCAGATGACCCCTTGCAACTAGCAAGATCTCTAGTGTCAACTAATTCTGGTTCTAACGACATCATCATTGATGTTTCTGCCTCACATGCATGCAACACGCTATGCTGGGCCGTCAAGATTTTAGAAAACCTTTCCTCAGCCTCTAACCAGTACGTAGCCGCAACAATAGGAAGCCCCAGTTCCAAAGTAATATCTTGAGCTATGATCTCACTGGCGCTTATATTTCCACCGTGACCATTTAAAATTAAAAATTTTGCAAACCCATTCCGCGATACACTCTCTATAACTCCTCGTATCACCATATGGAATGTTGTGGTATCTAACGTTACAGTCCCACCAAATTCCATATGATGCTCTGATAATCCATGCCATATAGTCGGAAGAACCAAAGTTGGTTGACCTGACTTACTACTCTCGATGGCAGATAGACGGCCCACCTCCGCCACCAAACGACTATCGACCATTACTGGAAGATGCGGACCATGTTGCTCAATAGCGGCTATTGGTAATATAACGACAGTCTGCTGTTCTGCTAACTCCCTGATTTGATGGGCTTTTAAGCGTGACCACTCTACTTCCATAAATATAAATCTCCCACCCTATATTTAATTAAACTAATCAGTAATTTTATTTACAGATTCTAATCTTCGCGACGAAACGCCCATTTGACAATAATTTTCCCCTCATCGCGGATCCCTTCTAAACACTTATTCACAACAAGCTGTTCGGATTTTTGGCGCAACGCAGAACCAAAATAAATACTATCCTCCAATTTTAAGTTACCATCTGTCCTAAAACGCCACACATTCCCAGAGTGAGGACGCAATAGTGCAGACGACCCTCTTTGAATAAGTGACGTTCTTACCCTAGGATGAAGGTGAAATCTTATAATTGCGTTCAACGGTAGATCACCTGGTTCTCCAGTGTAAATCAACTGATCTTCACCACGAATGTCATTGCCCGATGACGCTAAATAGAAACTTCTATGATGCATAATTCCCATATTTGGCAGATACCCATTATGGCTTCCATCCAGTAATATATCACCATCGACTGTTTCTCTATTGAATGAAACGGTAATAGCCTGGGGAACTCTAGCGGTCGTTTTGGCAATATGAGAGGCGTTGATATTATCAATCGTAAGCATTGAATGAGCTACAGACGACTTCAAAGGTTCTTTTAACGCTGTGTCTCCCGGGCTAGTGCCACAATTTACCACGAGCCTCTGTTTTCCAATGCTGAGTTCGAATGAAAGGGGACTTGCATGGGAACTGAGGCCGTTATCTTCCGTTATCCCAGTGTCAACTATTAAAGTAGACTTCCCGGCGCTAAGCCTTTGAAAACCAGTAGCTCGCGCCTCCGTTACTGTTTTCCTCCGGGACTCCGATAACGCTATCACAGCTTCAAATAAAGACACCCCACCTTCCTTGGAGCCATGAAATAGCGCTAGTTTACCATCCCCATGTCTCCACAATCGCAACATCGCCGTCATACTACCAATTTTTTCTGTTAATTCATTTGGTATATTGCGGTTACATGCTCTAAAGCAATTTCGGATATCTATTAATGCCATAACAAACTCAATTTGTATGGCAGGAGAACGAGATACATGCCCACCATCAGGATTGATTTGAGCAATTAGTTCTTTTAACAACCACCGTTCTAATAAGGCGATACGATCAAGGCTCAGATTAAAAGCAACGAGCACCGTAATCAGACCTTTTATCGCTCGTATACGTTTTATGCCAATATCTGTGTAATGAAAATCGGATATTCCATGTTCTAATTGACGATGAACACTTTCCAAAACCCTGGAACGAAATTCGTCATTCGCAGACCCACAAAAAAAATCATACATACCAATCCAAGCTGATATGCGTTCCCCTAAGACATCACCTCTCCAATATAACGAATGCCATTTTTCACATTCATCTAACCAACTCCCCACCATTTGTCGTGCAGTTAACCTGGCAGCTTCCCCGCCTTGTGCGCGCAAGTGACGAAGCCACGAAAATCCATGAAGAGACTCTAAACTTAGAGGATCATCTGGCATTATTTTCCAAAGCTGTTTATGCGAGCTAGCAACCATGCCTACTATTTTGCCATCAATAATTTCTCGACCCACTTCAGGTTCCCCCGGCCATAGATCGCTAATGGCAATGTTAATTTCCCTTGAAGCGAATTTCCGTAAACGCCAGCCGTAAAATGGAGTGTTAAAGTAAAATTCCCTTAAGGGTCTAAGTAATTTTGACATTATCAGGCTTACCGATTTCTTAATTGCTCGATAGCCTTGGAGTAAGGCACTCCTTCCAATCGAAAAACAGAAGACCCAGCTACTAATATATCCGCTCCAGCCTCTATCGACATTTTACCTGTTTTTTCGTTAATGCCTCCATCAACGGAAAGGCCAACCGGACGCTCAAGTTGATCAATTTTATCCCGAATAGATGAAATTTTACTTAATTGGCTTTCTAAAAATCTTTGTCCTCCAAATCCAGGGTTTACGGTCATAACAAGAACCAAATCGAGAAGATCCCACAAATTATCAAGCATCTCTATTGGCGTGCCCGGATTCAATGCAACGCCAGCTTTGATACCAAACCCTTGGATTTTTTGGAGAGTATTATGAATATGGGGCCCAGCTTCAACATGAACCGTCAACATATCTGACCCAGCTGCAACGAAAGCCTCTATGTAACTATCAACCGGCTCTATCATTAGATGCACATCAAATGGTAAGGAACTAAATTTTCGTATCGAAGCAATAATATCTGGACCGAATGAGATATTTGGAACGAAATGGCCATCCATCACATCAAGATGAATGAGATCTGCCCCCATTTGCGAAACCGCTACAACCTCCTCACCCAACTTCGAAAAATCGGCAGCTAAAAGTGAGGGCGCTATACGAGGTGTATCTACCATAGGTTTATGAGGTAACAGGTTGCAGGATAATTCGCAAGAGTGCGATGTTAGGTTTAAGAAAAATCATTTACATATTAAACGCGACGCAAAAAACCCGTCGATTCCGCCTAATTCTTTAAGAAAAAATGGCAATATTCTGAGGTCTCCCTTTTCATTAATAAAACAACTATACCCGCCCACTTCCTCTTTACTGATGGATTGACGCTCAAATGACCGATTGAGCTTTAAAAATTTCTCGATTTGTTGCTCGCCTTCCTCAGTTTGCATAGAACATGTGCAAAAAATAAGTTTGCCGCCCGGTTTCAGCAATTGAGCACCCGCTAGTAACAGCTTCCATTGTAATTTCAATAGTTTTGCTAAATCATTAGTAGTTTTCGAATGTAAGATATCCGGATGCCTTCGAATTGTTCCCGTAGCAGAGCAAGGCGAGTCTATAAGTACCGCATCAAACTTTTTCTTTGGCTCCCATTCTGCAGCATCGGTGACTACTATATCAGCTTTCAAATTGAGCCGATTGAGATTTTGTTCAAGGCGCTTCGTTCTACTAATTGAGCGGTCAACGGCTATTACATCAGCACCCGCATTGGCTAGCTGAGCAGTCTTCCCACCTGGTGCGGCACAGATATCTGCCACTTGCAACCCAGCCACATCTCCCAGAAGGAAAACCGGAATAGCTGCTGCTGCATCTTGAACCCACCACTCTCCGTCAGAAAACCCTGCCATTTCCTCGATACGACCATCAAACCTTCGGCGCAAGGATCCCAAAGAAAGAACGCTGGCATCTAATTTAGATGCCCATTTCTGGTGATTACTTTTAATTGTGATGTCTAGCATCGGTTCCTGTAAGATCGCTTCTATTATCTTTTCTGTTGCAACTTTCCCATATGCATGTTCCCAACTCTGTATCATCCAGGCTGGCACGTTATTTTTTTTCGGGATTTGCTCGAGTGCCCTTTCTCCGTCAGTAACAATTTTCCTTAAAATAGCGTTAGTTAAACCCTTTAGCTTTGGGAACCGCCTAGATCCAACCAATGTTACAGCGCTATCGACCGCTGCATGAGGCGGGAACTTTAAAAACAGAATTTCGGTAACTGCTACCCTTAAGATGTCTCGAACAACCGTAGCATTTTTTGGCAATGGCTTTTTCAAAAACCCGTCTAAAAGTAGATCAATTTGCCCTAATCGACGAAGGGCTGTTGTTACAATTTTTCTTACAAACCTTCTATCCCGGCCAGATAATTTTTGAAAACCATCATGAAGGCTCATAGCGTCATCAAAAGACTTTTTTTTCGCGGTAACCGACCTCAGAAGGTCAAATGCCACACTTCTTGACGCTGAAATTTCGTGTTTTATTTTCATCGATTAACCATCGCTTTAAATTTTGCCGTCCATAGCTTGGGTTCAACCACGATTGGTCTTGAATTTATCTCACATTAAACTACATTGGAGTTATGACATCGACCACACGAACATTCACTGAAAAAGTAACACCTGAGTCTCAGAAAACCAATCGCCCTGTTAAAGTTGTGAAGCCTGCCGATCTTAGTTCCAAAGCTAACTCGAGTAACGTTGCAAAGGAGTTCGGGGGGTACGATGGCCCCGAGCCTACACGTTTCGGAGATTGGGAACACAAGGGCCGTTGCACCGATTTCTGATAAGGTTATCTTACCATAATTTTGCTCGTAAAACGTTATTATAGTTCCTTGTGAACACCCCTAAACGGGTGACCAAAAGACGATAGGCGGTTGGCTTTTCCATTCTGATGTCCTCCGATAGAACCTATCCAACCCCAACCGCTCCTGATAGCGGGGAATGGGTATGTGCTCCCCCAATGAGAGTATCCTTTCCAAGAATCTGAACTCCAGACGGCACGGCATACATGGATGGGAATGCACTCGGGACCCAAGGCTCTGTTGAGGATACCTTTTCCAATGAGTTTTGTACCTTCATATCAAAACGGGGGTCAAAAATAATCTTGTTTATTCCGCTTACATCGAACCTTGGCTCATCTAGCGCTGTATCTAGATTCATATTAAAATCGTTAATATACGAAGCAAGTTGAAATACAGCTGGAAGAATTTTCCTTCCGCCCGAAGCACCCAAACCAAAAACCGGGCGCCCTTGTTTTGTTGCAATCATTGGGCACATGTTAGAAAGCGGCTTTTTACCAGCTGCGATAGAATTAGGTCTATCCGGCCTGGGATCAAACCAATTAATGCCATTATTCAGAAGTATTCCACTCGTTGGAGCTACGTACCTCGAGCCGAACCTAGATAAGAGGGTTGTAGTCATTATCACCATATTACCATAGTGATCGACTGCACTAATATTAGTCGTACAACTTCTGTCTCCCACATCGCCGGAATGTCCCATTGTTTCAAATCTTTTTCGATACGCCTCGATCAAAGCTTTAGCAGTGAATGCATGACTATCTGGAGAGGGTTTCTCCATATCGAATTCTGGAATATTTTCTAGGGCGTCTACAAACGTGGGTCCCGCCGACATGCCAGGTAATAAATTATAGACGAGACTTCCTCTAATTGCCGTGATTGGATCAACAATCTGAGCTGAGTAATCTATTAAATCTTGCTTTGATAATTTACCACCCGCATTTTGTATATCCGCGACTAAACTTTCTGCGAGTTCCCCTTGATAAAAATATTCGGGACCATTTTCTTTTAGCGTTTTTAATGTGTGCGCCAGCTTTTCCAATTTCAAATATGTGTATTCATTGTCAGCTGACACAGTAGGAACAAAACCATCCGGCAACCAATCCTCTCTTGACTGACTATATAAATTTAATAGCTTTGCTTCTGCTGCGACATTCAATGTCGTCCACCAAGTCTTCCGGTGCCCCCTTTTTGCTAAGTCTAAGGCAGGGGTAATAAGTTCACTCCAGCTTTTTGTTGCAAATTGCTCCACTGCAAGGCCATAACCGGCGACAGATCCAGGAACAGCTACCGATTTAGCTCCATGAAGATTTGTGTCCAGCGCGACCGCAGGCCAACCAAAAAGATCTGCGCCAATGTCTCCACTTAGGGGGTAGTCAGCCAAATCAGTCATTTTTGGAGATATCATTCCAAAGTCAATAACACGAACCCTATTTTCATTCGCAAGATAGAGCATCATAAAACCGCCACCACCTAGACCACTCATCCACGGCTCAGTTACTGAAAGTGCAAATGCTGTTGCAATTGCACCATCTATAGCATTTCCTCCACTTTCGATTATCCTAGCTCCTATCGATGCCGCTTCAATCTCTTGAGCAACAACGACCCCCTTAGAACTGGTCACTTTTGGCTTGCATAGTGTCCATGTCTCATAAGGGTATGAAATATCTTGCATTTTATCGTGGCCTTTCTTTTAAATATATAAACTCTTTATTATATCTGTTTCGCACTTTATCTTGTTAGGGTAGGCGCAGACTACTGTACTAGGGATATTAATACAGGTTATGAAGAAGACTATTTATATCATATTAACACTTACAGTACTTTTTCCTGTGACAGCTCAGGGGCAAAATACAAAGGCAGCCCCGTTGGCGAAAAGTGGAACAGAACAAAATAATGATACCGATAAATGTGGGAAAATCGCTGAAGGAGGCCCCACAATCGAAAAACTATCGCGATTAGAAGGTGCAATGTCTGTACGGAACCTCGAATTCAAATATTTTGATAAATTTTTGTTCAATTTAACCGACCAAGACTTCAACGAATTGAAGGCACTTAAACCAAACTGTGATGGGTCTTCACAGGAAATAGCGGTTATGATTTTTGATAAATTAAAACAAAAAATATCAGAAGCTAAAGAAACGAGGGATAGTACTATAAAGTGGATGGAAAAGACCAAGAAAGAGCTTCAATCTCTATCCGTATCTCCAACAGCCGTTAAAAAAATTCACAACACCTGGAAGGAAATGGAGAGCCGGAGTCAAGAAATGCTTGATGATGATCTACAGTATTTTGCAAAATTTCTTAATCGAATCCGACGGAGAATTTATGAGGAAAGTGCGAAACAACCTTCCGATCTAATAAAACCTTTTTATCCAATAAAAAACTTAAATGACTGAGTCTTGATAGATCTTTCTCTACTATTTTCTAACTAACTCTTCTGCCGCCCCTTAAGTAAGGGGCCCTCACGCCCTCCACATTTGCAATGCACATCTCCTGCCTATAGTGACCTGAACTCGCCATCAAATTAGTTTCGCTCCAAGTTGGTTCAAAGCCCCCATTTAAAAATGCTTCTTTGAGCGGGCGGCCCATAGCAGTTTTTGGTATTTTAATGCCTAATCCATGAAAAATAGTTGGCAAGATATCCACAATCCCTGTTGGTATATCAAATATCTTCTGTCGGTTCATTTGATCTCCACCCAAGGTCATAAAGTTATTTATTTCAATTCTACTTAATCCACCATGAATTCCACCACCGTTCGGAATATCGGGATTATCCGCAAAACATGATCCAGCATAACCGTATTGATTGACTTTTTCTGTTGTCCGCAACATATAGTTGATATCCGGTGATCTTTCACTTAGCGCATTGATTTCAGCCATAGAAAATGTCCCGTGGCTTCCATCACGTGTAAAGGTAAGGCCGCACCAATCCTGTGCATGCAAAAACTCGATTATTTTTTTCACTAACTTTGGATCACGATCTCTTACTGTAATTTGGCCGCTGTAACTGGCTTTGACCGCAACGTCAATATCATCGATAATCGATACTCCTGTTTTAAAGCCTGCGCACTTTAACTCATTGATAACACTGACCTGTTTTTGTTTGGAAATTTGGGCATGGTCTGAGCATACGATCACGTTCCAACCGTCAGACCGCCCTTCGGCATTCCACCATTTCATGATTTTTCCAAAGCATTGATCTAAACATTCGAGACTAGATAGACTAGCCTTGGAACCAATGCCCTCATAGTGAAATGACAAGTCCGGTTCATTGTACCAGATTACTTGAACATCTAAGGATCGATCCAATAGAAAATGGTTTAATAAAATTTGCGTTGCATATTGACTAACTTGATTGTTAGGAAAACTCTGTTTTGGAACTGGTCCAAATTTTTCTATGATACCATGATAGTCAGCGCATTTACTCGAGATATCCGATCCCCAAATAGAGAATAACCTCTGTTGGAGCTTATCAGCATTTAAATTAAGCAATCGAGCATTACCAATTTTTCCTGTGGTAATAACGGAATAATTCTTATTTTCTTTTGCTAATAATTCACCAAGTGATGGAGTTTTCTGGAGGCTTCCATAAATTCCTTTTGCTTCCTCCATCTTTGCCATATCGGAAGTATCGAGTGGGCCATCAAAACCAAGTATTGGGTCATAAAAACTATTCGCCATAATACCGTGGCCAAAAATTCCTTCCTTTGATGCGTCAGATATCGAACCTCCGCAGTAGGTTCCCGTTACAAAACTTGAGACTTGAACCCGCGTTTCTGATGGAAAAGTCGAAGAACTATTTGGATAGTCGACCCATTCATTTCGAAATTCGTTAAGATTAGGCATTATATTTGATTGAACAAAGTCTCGGCGCAATCCATCAAAAAGGCAAAATAGAAACTTTGTTTTTTTCATCTCAACTCTCAAACCATTAATATCGAACTCAAAATTAAATAATCAGAAAACCATTAAAATATTATTATGTGATATTTTAACTCTCAATTTAATTTAAACCTAATATAACCGAAAAACTAATTGATCAAACTCAACAGAATTCTATCTTCGTTTTTAAAAGTTATTTTTTACTATCCGTCAGCAAAAATACTACGGTCAACCCATATAAATATGATAATAACTGCCACCTGAAAAAAGTTTTGGAGCATGTAATGTACCTTTCCACCAGCGAACAGAAAAAAGAGGCAACCGAATGGTTTATCTCTTTAAGGGATCAGATATGTTCAGCTTTCGAGAAGCTGGAGGAGGATTATAATGGCCCCAATAAATCGATGGAGCC
>CALIMD010000069.1 GCA_938028645.1 uncultured Alphaproteobacteria bacterium | reverse complement strand
ATGAAAATCCAAGATCGCCCTGTAACAAACCTAAGACCCAAAAACAATATTGTTCTACCATTGATTTATCGAGTCCGTATTGAGCCCTTAATGCTTCAATTTTGGCGATATCTACGTTCTCTCCCTGGCTTTGAAGCTCGGCTATATAAGTTGAGAGATAATCACCTGGGGGAAGTTGTATGATTACGAATGTTATAATGCTGATAGCAAACAAAGTTGGTATCATGATTAAGATTCTATGGATAAGGTATGATAGCACTCTAACTCACCGTTCCATGCTGTTTTTGGGTAAAGTTTTGAACCAAAACGTATCGGGGCTGTAAATGCCAAAATGGGCACCGGGGTTCCAGTTATAAATTCCCTTTATTGGAACATTTTTAAGATTATTCGATACAACCACCGGCTGGAGAACGCCCGCTATTAGTCCTATTGAGTAGACTTGTTCGGTATGAATATCTAAAACCTTTTCCCAAATCTGCTCTCTTTTCGCGAATTTCGGTTCCGCTCGCCAATCCCGGTATAATTTTAGCAATTCTATGGCAAACGGGTCATTGGGAATTTGTCCTGCTTCCCCGCCGGTCTCAAAATTTTGACCCCATTTGGGCCATTGAAGTAACTGCTGCGTTGTGGGCGCAAATTCAGCAGGTGAACTGTTTGCTGAAGCAAGTCCATTTTCTATACCTGACCATATGGATATGGCTGTCTCACCAGAGAAAATGCGATTACGGAATACGTTTCGTTGAGACGGTTTTGAGTAAGTTTTTATCCCAATTTTTAACCAACTGTCGTGGATTAGCTCCAAAATATCCGTTTGTTCGGTGCTCTCTCCTGCGGTCTCAATAATTAAGTTTAAGGGATTCCCGTCGGGTAGCAGTCGAATTCCTCTGCTGTCCCGTTTTATCAGTCCTATATCGTCCAAAAGTTGATTTGCCGATTTTAAATCGAGTTGCGCCCATTTGGACCTATAGTATGACTTATATAATGGCGACTCAGGTAGAACAGTATTATTACCCTCAATTGCTAATCCATAATAGATGACTTGATTAATTTCGTATCGGTTCACAGCCATGGATAAGGCGCGTCTGAAACGAACATCTTGCATAATAGACCGTAGTACTTTGTTATTATGATTTAAATTTGGGAACAATGCTAGGTGTGAACCCTTAGCTGTAGTCCACAGCCGTGTAGAATACGGCGAACGATCCTCGCCTTTTTTTAAAAACGTGTAATCGTCGAACCTAAGGTAACGCGCCTGAAGATCAACTTCCCCAGTCCCTGTTTTCGCCGATATTAACTTGTTACTAGCAATACCAAAAATAAACTCGTCAACATAAGGTAATTGCTGCCCCTGTGGATCTATTCTATGAAAAAAAGGGTTTCTTTTGAATCTCAACCTATTTGATGAAGATTTACTAATGCAGACCCAGGGTTGTAAAACTGGCAAATGGATATTGTCGTTTCTATAGAGGTTATCCATTTTATTATGTAATGCTGCCCAATTACGCTGTTTTGCTGTAGTCACACGTTTTTGGAGTTCAGAATTTGTTGTAAAATCCTCGTGAAATTGACGCATATAGTGTGCGGGACGATAAATATAGAGTGGACTGGCGCCCGCTAAAGCCGCTAAAAAATCTGGATTTGGCTTTTCCCATTCATACTGAATGGAGAGGTTATTGAGTACTCTAAATTGTGGCAGTTTACCGTCTACTTTCATCACTTTTGGGGGACCTACCGGTGACAATTTAGGATTATTAGCGACGTCTTCCCACCAATAACGGAAATCGTCTGCTGTAAATGGATGCCCGTCCGACCATTTATGACCGGGCCGCAGATTGAATATAAATTTTTTTCCTTGGATAACATCGAATGACTCCAGGATATCCGGTTGAAATTCAAATGTCTTTGGTTTGAATATTAACAATCTGGCATAACCATAGACGGTCATCTGTCGTGCGTCTTTTGCCCGCGCCATAAGCATTTTAATGGTGCCCCCAAACTTACCAATTTCGAGATTACGGCTAGCAAAATCGATTATTCTTGGCGTTTGGGGTAATCTGGATTCAATAGGCGGTAATTTACCGTTTTTTACCATTTTGGAAAGTAAAGGAGATTCGGAATAACCAAATGCATAACTTGCAAAAGAAACGATAAAGATTAATGAATAGCCGAAAATAGTAAGATGTTTATTCATGATGCTGTTTTTAATTCTGAAATGTTTTCGTGAACTCTTACAAAGTGTTCTCGTCCAACATCAAGTAGTTTGGTTGACGTATCTCGGGTTATTGTGAATGGATGCTCCCATTCTGCTGGATCCGAGCAGCGTTCATCCATGATACTTTTGAAGTCGAGAGGTTTATCGAGGCTGGGACTGGGTACGGCAGAAAACAATGCTTTCGTATAAGGATGTGTGGGGTTTTTAAATAGCGCTGCCCGCGGTGCCGCTTCAACTATTTGTCCGGAACACATGACGGCTACATCATCTGCAATATAATCAATCACAGCGAGATTATGAGATATGAACAGGTAACTTAAAGCTAGTTGCTCTTTGAGATCCTTCAGTAAATTTAATACTTGGGCTTGGATGGAGACGTCTAGGGCTGAAACGGGTTCGTCGCAAATCAATAGTTTTGGTTTCAGCGCCAATGCCCGTGCGATTCCTATACGCTGGCGCTGCCCACCCGAAAAGCTATGTGGGTAGCGATTTAGATGTCGAATATCTAACCCCACCAACCTAATGAGTTCACGAACGAGTGTAATTCTAAACTCATGATCTCCAATGTTATGGATAATAAGAGGCTCGTTTATGATATCAAATATAGTCATGCGAGGATTAAGTGAACTAAAGGGATCCTGAAAAATAAATTGGATTTTCTTTCGGAAATCGATAAGCGACTTCTCATTTAATGACAAAACGTCGACAGTACCATCTTGATCTGAATACTGAATGGAGCCGGCATCGGGCGCGATAGCTCGCATAACGGTTTTGCTAAGTGTTGTTTTTCCGCATCCTGATTCTCCTACCAATCCAAGACAAGACCCACGTCTAATCTTAAAACTCACATTATCTACTGCAGAGACTTTTTCTCCACCAAAATTGAAAATACCGCTCGAACGAATGGAGAATGATTTTTTTATACCTTCAACAGTCAGTATAGGTTTGACCGAAAGAGTTTTCGCCACTTCCAAGTCTTTTGGATTGGGTTGTAAAAGCGGACTAGACTTTGTCTCGATATTCCTTATTGGTATTAATCGCTCACCTTCCTCCATATCAAAGCGAGGGACAGCGGCCATTAATGATCTTAGATACGGGTGCTCGGCGCGTTCGAAGATATCTTCTACAGAACCGGTCTCCATTATCTCTCCTCTATACATAACGACAACGTCATCAGCCATGTTTGCAACGACACCAAGATCGTGAGTAATCATCAACAATGCCATTTCAAACTCGGCCTGTAGATCCTTCATCAGCTTCAATATTTGAGCTTGAATTGTCACATCAAGTGCCGTCGTAGGTTCATCGGCGATGAGTAGACATGGCCTACAGATGAGAGCCATGGCAATCATAGAACGTTGTCTCAAACCGCCGGATAACTCAAATGGATATGTTTTGAAGCCTCTTTTTGGATCTGGAAACCCTACTAAACGAAGCATATCAATAACCACCTGTGTAGCTTCATCAGTGTGAAGGCGACGATGTAACATTAATGCTTCAAGGATTTGATTTCCGATAGTGTGGAGTGGCGATAACGAAGTCATGGGCTCTTGAAAAATGATCGAAATCTGACCGCCCCTTATATCTCGGATTGGTTTTCCGGAGGGATTTAATGTTGCTATATCGATTGTCGGCTTATCCCCAGAATTTGGTGAAAACAGTATTGACCCACCATATATTTTTGCCTGCGAAGGAAGTAATCCCATTATTGTTTGACTAATTACCGATTTCCCAGAGCCAGACTCGCCTACCAAGGCTAACGTTTTTCCCTGAAATATTTCAAATGAGGCCTTCTTAACGGCCATCATACGGCCCTCGGGCAAATCGAATCCAACTTCGAGATCTTTTACCGATAATATTGGGACCTTTTTATCCATTTATTATTGGTTCCTAATTTTTTGTTATTTCATTCTCAGATGACAGGCGATTTTGAAGGGGAAACCCGGCACTTGAAAAATTCTCTATAGTTGTCTCTGAAGGGGTTAGTTTATTCTGGTGAATAGTATTTACGCAATGTTGCATTATTTGTTCGAAACCGTTGATAGTAGAATCAACAGAAATTTTACCTTTAGGGTCCCGTATAGTGAGCTCAAACCATCCACCTGTACCCGTTCGATCTTTTCGGGTTGAAAAATATCGCAGCCTTATATCAATCACAGCGGGTAGTGAAATGCTTTTTCCTAATGGACCGTTTGCCTGGAAGGAGTCATTTGAAAAGCTGAATGTTGTCAGATGCCTCTGAGCAGTTCTTAGAAAGAAGCCTAAAAAAAGAATTGCCCCGGCGGCAAATATATATTGAAAGATGGTTATTTTTGTTGCCGCTATTAAAAGTCCGACTGTAACAAAAAGACCTATTGCACCCCTGAGATAATCTCCTCTTAGTGCATTCATTGGATAATGGAAAATTGTCATACTATTTTTCTTTTTAGCCGAAGTAATTTATTGGAGATGTTAAGTTTATACTAGTGCTTTTTTTTAAAACAAGGCAGACTTCTTGAAACTCTTTCCAATCGTCAATAGACATTATTAAATGATGTGTCAAAAGCCCTATCGGCTCTAGGGTGTCTATGAGCCTAGTCCGGCAATTTTGTAATTCGCCGGCAATTTTGTCCGCCATAAGTTCCGCTCCAATGAAACGCCGTTTTTCTTTCCAGTCAATGACATCAACATGCGTATTAACCTGCAGAAGTCCGGGAACTGGAGTCGCCGCCTTTCGTGATGAGAAAGTAGAGAGGCTTGAGATGCCAAATGAAGGCAGAGTTTTAGTTAATTCATTATTAATACGGTTCCAGGGCGGAACAAAGCATTTAAGAAATAAGTCACCAAAAAGTTGTTCTAAATGACCGATCCCCTTTTCTAGGTCTTTCCATTGAGCCTCGATCGGTCTGAAGCTCCCAAACTCTGCTTTTTTTCTAGTCAATGGTTCGTAATTGTAATGGTTGAGGCCATGCATCGCTATATTAATATTGCACTGGTTTAATAAGTTCACCAACTGCCTTGATGCCCTGGCTGGAACAACGGCAAGAAGAGGGGTAAGGTTAATATTATCTGAAACAGAAATCATATTCTCTAAACTGTGACTGGGGGCCTCTAGGTCGTCGTCGCGCCACCAGATCTCCATATATTTGTTTTCTGAATCTAAACGATTAATTTCCTTTTCTAATCGTTGAAAACCTGTTTCTAAGTTCATAGTAGGTCCCATAACAAATTGGCTGTAGAACTAGCGCCATCTAAACTAACGTTTAGCTTTTTCACTGGCTTAGTGTTCAAGGCTTGATATATCGCGTTGTTCAAGTTGTTCACATTAAGCTCATTCTCATCAACAACTTGGAGTAACGAACGTTTTGCCAGTAAATCGGACCTAAGACGTTGTTCCGTTTCGACTCCCCCCTCATAGGGAACTACGACAGCCGGGGTTCCAGCGTTCATTAATTCCGCAATAGTATTATAGCCGGCTTGCGATATTGATAATTTTGCTCGACTTATAACTGCTGGGAGGTCCGGCCTGCTTCTCTCCACAAAGGTGTCATTTGTTTCTTTTGCACTGAGCTCGTTGAATATTTTTGGTGGCATGTGTGGACCTGTCACAAAGCGCCAGGGGAAATCTCGGATAGCAACTTTATTTCTTAGCTCGAATATTTTGGGCAATGTTTCGAACCCAACAGCTCCACCACCGGCAGAGACTATAATTTCACCTGTTCCATCCTTACCGGTATCACCTATATGCTTGGGGGTTAGAACATAACCAGTGTATTCTATTAAATGTGATATTCTTTTTTCCAAAGGAAATGTCTCAGCCAATGATATGATCTTTCGGTCTCCATGCACCAAAATTTTTTGGTAAAAGTTTTCCAATGTTTCCACTATTTCTAGATTTCTGTCATGGCGGGGCTTAGTTACAAGAATATCACGCATCGAACACACCACTTGTGAACAGCACTTGGCTTCTTGAGCTTTGGTCAGTAGGGGGATTAGCTCAAATCTAAACTGCCTGCGTCCAAAGGGAAAAAGCTCAGTAAGCAGAATTTGTGGTTGAATTTTTTCGAATAAATCTAATAGCAGTTTTCGTCTTTTGTTTCTCCATGAATCGTCGATCTCCTTGTCATTTTCAGCCACAAGAGTTTTAAAATCACCATCAAGCGACCTGACGGGAGGAATTTGATAAAACTCTGCTCCTCCTATGTTTAGATCTTTTATAGGAAAGCCGCCTGAAACAAATCTGACGTCAAAACCTCGTTCAACAGCGGCACGCGATATCCCCGCCGCTCTTCTCAAATGGCCAATACCAAGCAGGTTCTGAACATAAATCATTAGACGAGGTTTATTCATGATGCAGGGTCTCGTTTATTAAATGGCACGTTCAATTGATGGGGTCTGATGACGCCCTCGTAATCTACTGAAAACATATGAATCGCTTTCCAATCTAATCTAATTGGCGATTTTTCTGACATATCCCATCCCGTAGCGAGCGATAACAGTGATCGTATTACGCCCTTATGTGTTATGGCACCAATTAGTTTCTGCTTACCACTGGCAGCAATATCGGATAGTAGCGGTTGTAGTCGTTGGCAAACCTGGCGGGGGGATTCGCCCCCAGGTGGGGTTAAATCCAAACCTCTTTTTTCATTTTCGAGCATTTCCTGTCCATATTTAACTCGCAAATCCTGAAGAACTTGACCCTCCCAATCACCCCAATTGGTTTCTATTAATCGATCATCTATGAGCATTTCGGTTATGCCGAGTAATTCCCCTGTCTCTATAGCTCGAGATAGTGGACTTGTTATCCAATCGATTTCAGAAAAAAAATCGGGTAATTGCAACTGTTGAATTAAATGTTTTCCTCTTTCACTTAGTGGAATATCGGTCCTGCCCTGTATTTTCCCTAATTCGTTCCATTCGGTTGGCCCATGTCGAATTACTGCAAGTAAACTTGTCATTACAGCTCTCCAAATTGGCTGCATGTCTCTGAAACCCAGGTCCCAAGTTTATTGCTGTTTAAATCAAAACTATGATCTCGGTTTGTAATCATAAGGGCGTGTCGGCTCATATTTTTTCTGAGTTCCAAATTATCTATTAAAGTGCTCGTTTTATCTGCAAAATCAGCGGCGTCACCTTGTTTGGAAAGGAAGCCAGTTTCATTGTCACGAAGAATATCTCCTACGCCGCCAGAGTCTCCGGCCACAGCCGGAATTCCTGAAGATTGGGCTTCTAGCAGAGCCATACCGTAGGCTTCATTAATTGCCGGCCATAAAAAGATATCTGCACTTGAATAGTATTTTTGGAGTTGGTTTGATGTTAGTTGACCCGTAAAAATGATTTTTTTACTAAAAAGTTTCTCAATTTCTGTTCTTAATGGACCATCGCCAATTATAATTAGATCCCAATTCTTGTTTGTATTTATTTTGGTTAATGCCTCAGACAAAACTTTGTAGGAGGCAAACTTATCTCCATCACGCATCATACCAACAGCCAGCAACCAAATAGAATCTGCGGGAAGTTTATGCTTTTTTTCCAGATATCGGCGCTCAGTTATTTTATTTCTTTTGCGATTTTTATTTATTTTTAGGAAAGGTCGCAATTCTTCATAACGGGTATTTTCGTTTATTATCTGTTTTATCGCCGCATGGTCATTAGTATTCATTCCAATGATTAAGTCAGCATGTGCAATTGTCTTTTCAACTTCTTCGTGAAATAAACTCCAGCGCCCACGAGCTCTTTTGGGAGAATGCGACGCTTCTGCAACAACATATGGAATTTTTAACGCCGCAGAAATTTTTGGACCAATTAAATCGGGCGCCTTATAAAACATGTGATATGTAAACCAAAGGTCAGGGCGCCAATTTCCTATGGTAGAAAACTCTTGAATGAGTTGTTTACTAACTTGTTCACCTTGAAGCTGTAGTTGTTTTTGTCTCTCTTCTAGGCCGTCAGGTTCCCTGCTTTTGAATCTGCTTACTAGTTTTACCTCGTGCCCTTGATTCTGAAGGCTACCAAACAATAACTTAGCCATCTCTCGATCCCCTGAAGGAATAGCAGAGTCAGGTGATTTCAGCGGTGCATAAAACCCAATATTCATGCTTAAGGCTCAACTAGATTATTGGTGGCGTCCTCTTTTGAGTTTCCAAGGTTATCAATAATTTTATTCACCTCGGTGATATGACAAAAGTCTTTCTTAAGTCGTTTGTAATTATCAGAACCCATTTCTGTTCTGAGATTATAATCAAATGACAACTTAATAATCGCTTGAACCAGTGCGTCAGGATTATTCGGTGGCACCAGCAAACCAGTTTTATTATGTATTATGAATTCGGATAATGCAGCCACATCACTTGCTATACAACATAGCTCCTGACTAGCTGCTTCCATGAGAACATTTGGTAAACCGTCTCTGTCTCCATCTTTTGCTATCACGCTTGGTAAGATAAATATTTCAGCTCTTTGGTATTCGTCAAATACCTCATTTTGGTCACACGCACCTCTCCAAATTATTTTTTCCTCTATAGCTAGGTCATGGGCGATCTCTTTGAGTTTTTTTAATTCTTTACCCCCGCCGACATGGGTCCATATCCAGTTGAGGTTGCTAGGCAATTTTGAAAGCGCCTCTAATAAAATATCGAAGCCTTTTTTGGGAACAGCTCGGCCTACGGATAGAAGCTTGATTGGATCATCAGTCTTGGTGCCAGTATTGAGCACTCTAGTTGGTGGTGGTTCCGGTAGTGATGCCAAGTCTAAACCATGGTAACTCAATTGGGTTTTTCCATAAACAATGGAATTTAGGTGATCAAAACCGTAAGAACTGCAGGTTACCGCCCATTTACATGAGAGAAGTTTATCACTTTTTTCCCAGTGAGGTGTTAACCATATATCTTTTGCATGGGCTGAGACGGACCAGGAGCGGCCAGTTAAAAGAGCTGCATAATAAGTAACGGAAGCGGGTGTATGCAGAAAATGTGCGTAAAGATGTTTTATACTTGGGCTGAGTTCTGCTGATAAGACCAAAGCTTGTCCCCAGCGTCTGATTCTGTTCGGTGTTGGGTCCCTAAACAAATCTTTTAACCAAGTCTTGAGAGCTTTCTTGTAGCCCTCTTGGGACCGTACTTTCATCCAACTTCGTATTACTCGAAGCGGTTCAACGAATAAATATTCAGGCAAATACAACAATTCTGCCACGATTTTTTTATTTATAGGATGCTGTTTTCTATCCGTTGGATGCCGCAGAGAAATAATCGTAATTTTTATACCGGCATTTTGGAGAGTCAGAATCTCCTGCGCAATAAATGTCTCTGATAGGCGGGGATATCCCTTCACAACGATGGCAAGTTCATCTGTATCTTTAAAGATCGTTTTAACCTGCAATGGGCGCTCTATCTAGTTCTTGCGCATTTCGGTTATCGCGGTTTGTTTTTAACCATCGTTTGGCAAGCCTGTTTACGTAATTTAACCCCCCAAGAATTTCGGATGAAAACATTTCTGATGGTTTTGGTTGACTAGGAAGTCGCCTGAGTGATCTGGCCATTTCTCTTGGGTCTCGGTCGCCGTTATCGACAAGCATACTTATCATACCTAATTCTTCCGCTCTTTGAGCACGGATATACTGTTCCAGACGGGGTTCCGTTCTAGGCACTATTAAAGCCCGCTTATCGAATGATAAAATTTCGCAAAAAGTATTGTACCCGCCCATTGAAACCATACCTGCGGCTTTTGCCATTAAACTTTCAATTCTTGTATCAAATGTTATGACTTGAACTCTATCTAAAGCACTGGCTCTTTCTATAAAGTCAGCCTGTTTTTCTTGTGCCATGAAAGGACCGAGAACAAGAAGGGCCGAGTATGGAAGATCCGGATCGTATTCATAAGCCCGTAAGACCCATTCCATTAAACCCTCCCCGTCGCCCCCGCCCCCAGCGGTGACAAGAATAAAAGGGTCTTCTGGTGTGGAAAGTTGGGGGGATGCACCAACAATGGGAACGTGTCGTCGAAGATATCCTGTATATCTGGTTTTTAGTTTTACTTCGGCGGGTAAATCTAATCCATTGAAGGGATCACAGATTTCTTTCATCCCATAAACCCAGAGTTCGTCATAGAGATTCTCCAAGGCTGGCAAAACGTTTTTACGTTCCCACTCGGGAGCCAGCGCTGCCGGCTCATCCATCACGTCTCGCAGTCCTAGGACTATGGGTGTACCTCGCTCTTTGAGCATTTCCATGGTCTGTTTGACTTCACCTCGTAGTCCCCAAGGCTCTTTATCAACAATAAATAAATCAGGATCAAAGGTATCTGCAGTGTGCCTTATTATCGACTCTCTCAGCTCGAGTGTCTCCTCAATGTCTAAATGTAAACTCAAAGAGGTGTAATCTCCATTCCTTAATTTGATTACCCCAGGAATTCGGACGAAGTCTACCCGCGTTCTAAAGTCAAAATTGCCAATAATTGGGGATCCCGATAGAATCAAAACAGATAGTTGTGAGGTTGACTCAACGAGTGAGTGAGCTATTTCGCGGCAACGCCTTAAGTGACCCAAACCAAAGCTGTCATGGCTATACATTAGTACGCGAGCAGGACGTCTTTTTCTTCTATTTTGTTTCGATAACATAATACGGTCCTTGAATAGATCAGTCGATCCTTTACCATAAATTCTTAAAACTAACCAGTTCCATTTACCCAGCTTTTCACTTATTCTATTATTTGCAAAGAAAATCATAATTATTGAATTGTTAGTCTGCAAGACCATGGAAAAAACACTATTCAAATTTATATGGCGGTACAGTAAACGCGATCAGATTATATTGTTGGTGATGACAGCATTATCATTCCCGTTTTTATATTTTTCCCTCGATTTGCCAAAAATCATCATAAATAAGGCTATAAGTGGCAAGAATATACCCTCTGACATTTTTGGTGTGTCAATTGACCAGGTAGAATATCTGTTAATACTTAGCTTAGCTTTCTTGATGCTCGTATGTATTAACGGTGGATTTAAATTCTACGTAAATGTGTTTCGTGGGCAGCTTGGTGAACGCATGCTGCGACGTCTGAGATTTGATCTCTTATCTAGAGTGCTGCGATTTCCTCTTCCTCAGTTTCGCCGTGTTAGTCAGGGTGAGGTTATTCAAATGGTTACAGCCGAGGTGGAGCCTCTTGGTGGTTTTGTTGGAGACTCAATTGCGCTTCCCGCTTTTCAGGGCGGAACACTAATTACTATCCTTATTTTTATGTTCGTCCAAGATTGGATGCTTGGATTGGCTGCGATCGCATTATACCCTATTCAAGGCTACATAATACCAAAGTTGCAATGGCATGTTAATCAACTTGGAAAAGCTCGCGTCAGAAATGTAAGGAGATTATCAGAAAAAATAGGGGAATCGGTTTCCGGTATAGAAGAGCTTCATGCAAATGATGGCGCGCGACGAGTTTTAGCGACTTTTACCGAGCGTTTGGGTACCATTTACGATATACGCTATGAAATTTTTCAGAGAAAATTTTTCATCAAATTTGTCAACAACTTTATAGCACAATTGACGCCGTTTTTCTTTTATTCAATTGGCGGCTATTTAGTAATTAAAGGCGATTTAACATTTGGTGCGCTGGTTGCAATTCTAGCTGCGTATAAAGATTTATCAGCTCCATGGAAAGAGTTGCTTACCTACTATCAAAGGCTAGCCGATTCTAAAATTAAGTACGATCAGGTTATAGAACAGTTCGATCCGCCGGGAATCCTGTCTGAAGATGCGCAACACGCAGAACTTGAAGCTGATTTCAGTCTTGCGGGTCCAATTAGTGCAAACAACCTCTCTGTTTTGGACGATGAGGGACAACCGATTATCGAAAACTTGTCATTTCAATCGGAAAAATCAGAGCAAGTTGCGATTGTTGGTCCAAGCAGTGGAGGGAAGGACCTCGCGGCAATTTTAACGGCACGGCTTCTTATTCCTGATGGAGGTCAAATCAAAGTAGCCGATAAACTAACGTTGGATTTGCCGGAGGCTGCAACTGGGAGGCGAATGGGGTATGTAGGACCTTCAGCTTTCGTATTTAACACTTCACTCCGAGAAAACATTCTACTAGGGGCCATGCACCAGCCTTTGAAAGATGCCACAGCAGAAATTATTGGTTCGGATGAGAAGAAGCGTAATCTTCGCAATGCCGAGCTGTCTGGGAACTCTCTAGACGATTTAGAGGCAGATTGGATCGATTATAAAGCAATAGGAGCAAATTCAGATACTGAGCTTAGAGAGAAATTATTAAATCTTTTGGAAACTGTGGACCTAGACGGTGATACCTATGATTTGGGCTTGAGAGGAACAATCAATCCCGACGAGAATAAGGTGGTGGCGGATCGCATTTTGGGTGCTCGGAAAGCGTTACGAAACCGTTTGAAGCAACCAGAAATATCGAATTCTATTGAGCTATTTGATAGTGAAAAATTCAATTCGAACGCATCGGTAGCGGAAAACTTATTGTTTGGAACGCCGGTTGGTGATGACTTTGTCTTAGAAAAGATAGCAGAAAATCAATATGTACGCGAAATATTACGGGAAACAGGCCTTGAAGATGAATTTGTTCGGGTGGGTCGCGATGTAGCCTCAACAATGGTCGAATTGTTTGCGGATCTTCCAGCTGACCATGAGTACTTCTCACAATATTCATTTATTGCAACGGATGACCTCCCAGAATTTCAAATCTTACTTGGACGAGCAGATAGGTTAGGCCTAGAAGCTATGGAGGAAGAGGACAGAGATAGATTTCTAGCTCTTCCATTTAAATTAATCCCCGCTCGACACCGACTTGATCTGATTACTGCATCAATCAAAGATCGTATTTTGGAGGCACGACAAAAATTTTCTGATAAGATACCTGATGATTTAAGAGGGTCGATAGAATTTTTCTCAGAAGAAAAATATAATGGATCTGCAACCCTGCAGGATAATATTTTGTTTGGTAAAGTGGCCTCAGATAAGGCCAATGCTGCGGAGTTAGTAGGTAAACTGATAGGCGATGTTATAGATTCGGAAAATCTGAGATCTGTCATTGTGGAGGTTGGCCTTGATTTTCAGGTTGG
>CALIMD010000068.1 GCA_938028645.1 uncultured Alphaproteobacteria bacterium | reverse complement strand
GTGGCGCCCCGCATCGAAATTGGGGATGTTGAGCAGGCAAAACGTTATATAGATATGGGTGTCAGGCATTTTTGTATCGGCTGGGACCGGTTCATTCTGCAAGCAGGCCTGAGAAATATTGGGGAAGGCTTGCGTAAGCTTACAGAAAGTATCTGAATACTGATTACTTTAGTTACTAACGGCTATTAGATGACTTGAAGTTTAAAGAAATAATATTTTTTGGATATTTAGCGTGGAGAAAAATGAGATGAGCCCGATTGATTTATATACGTGGAAGACTTCCAATGGGAAAAAAGCAACTATTATGATGGAGGAGTGTGAATTAGAATATAAAATACACCCAATTGATATTTCGACTGATATTCAATTTTCGGAAGATTTTGTTAAAGTAAATCCAAATTCTAAGATACCTGCAATAGTAGATCCCGATGGACCGAATGGACGGCCTTTTACAGTAATAGAGTCGGGTGCGATTTTAATGTATTTAGCCGAGAAGACCGGACTATTCCTGCCTGCGGAGATGCAACGAAAATATGAGGTGATCCAGTGGGTTATGTTTCAAATGGGAGGTATCGGACCAATCTTCGGGCAAGTACACCATTTTAAAAGAGCGGCCAAGGAAAAAGTCCCATATGCAATCAATAGATATTTCAAGGAATGTCGAAGGCTATATGGGGTATTAGACTCGAGATTAGAGGGTAGAGAATATATAGCAAACGATGAAGTGTCGATAGCAGATTTCTGCACAGTTCCGTGGGTTTTTCGCCACGATTGGCAGGAGATAGACCTAGATGAATTTAGGAATGTTAAACGTTGGTATGATAATATGATGCAACGCCCTGCATTAACTAGAGGGATGAATCTTCCTGATTAAATCCCTAGTTGCCCAAACAATATTTTTTTATCTAACTCCAGGTATTAGAAACTTCATATAAACATCAATAATTTGCGGCTTATTCTATTAAGGCTTAAAACTAAAACTTTAATCTGTGCTAACTTAATTTTAAAATGTCCGACTACCTCTTTTAACTTGCAATAATGTTATTATATAATGGTGAGTTCCGATACAGAAGAATGAGCTAATGGCTATTAAAACACAGCATAAACCCCGGCAAAAGGATTACTCCTTCGATCTACAGAAGGTGTTTAACAGCATCGTTTCAGTGCAGTCTAATATTCCTGGAGATGCGTTTACCGCTCCGGTATTAGGGACCGAGCGCGGGGGTAATGGTATAGTGATAAAGGATAACGGGATCGTTTTAACCATTGGTTATCTTGTTACAGAAGCGGAGACAATTTGGCTTACTGATCACACGGGGGCGGCGGTTCAGGGACATGTTCTTGGGTATGATCAAGAGAGCGGTTTAGGCCTTATACAGGCCCTTGGAAAACTGAATGCAGAGGTGGTGCCTATCGGTACCTCGTCATCTTTAAAGGAAGCTGATAAGGTTGTTGTCGCCGGTTTTGGAGGCCAGAAAAATTCGGTTAGTGCTGAAGTTATAGCCGTGAGGGAATTTGCTGGGTATTGGGAGTATTTATTAGATGAGGCGATTTTCACGTCGCCGGCTCATCCGAATTGGGGAGGGACCGGGCTGATAGGCGGTGACGGACAATTGTTAGGCGTTGGATCTCTATTTATACAGCACGAAACCGTCGGGGACCAGATAGTTGATGGCAACATGGTTGTGCCCATAGATCTGCTTGCACCTATAATTGATGATCTGCTTACAATAGGGAGGCCAAATAAAAAAGCTCGCCCCTGGTTAGGTTTATTCGGTGCAGAAGCAGAAGGGGCTGTTGTTGTGGCAGCTCTTACAGAAGGAGGACCTGCTCATGACGCAGATGTGGAAGTGGGTGATATAGTTCGCGCTGTAGCAGGCAATGAAATTGGATCACTTGCAGATTTTTTCAGAAATATTTGGTCTATTGGTCCAGCTGGTGTTGAGGTCCCGCTTTTAATAGAACGGGACGGAGAAGTTTTAGAAATATATATCTCCTCTGTTGCACGATCAGATATGTTAAAAGGCCCAAGGTTACATTAAATGCTTTAGTAACTTGGAAGCCCCTTGCTATAGAGAATAAATTTATTCCCTAGGAAAGTGCAGCGCAAGCTCTTTGTATTCTCTGGCAGGCATCTTCAAGGATCTCGGTTGAGGTCGCATAAGAAATCCTAAAATGCGGACTTAAACCGAACGCGGCACCGTGAACCGCCGCTATTCCCTCTGATTCCAGTAAGTAAGTGACAACATCCTCATCAGTTTTCAATACATTACCTGACGATGTTTTTTTGCCAATTATCCCAGCGCATGAGGGGTAAACATAAAAGGCGCCATCGGGAGTTGGGCAGGTTATGCCGTTTGCCTGATTGAGCATTGAACAGACTAAATCTCTGCGTTGTTTAAAAACTGCATTATTTTTTTCAAGAAAATCCATGGGGCCATTGAGCGCAGCTACAGAAGCAGCCTGACTTATAGAACTAGGATTTGAGGTGGATTGTGATTGAATTTTCCTAATGGCCGTTATCAAGTCCTTGGGGCCCGCGGCATAACCAATTCTCCAACCTGTCATGCAAAATGCTTTTGACATCCCATTGACTGTCAGCGTTCTGTTGTAGAGTTGTGGTTCAACTTCTGCAGGAGTACAGAATTTGAAATTGTCGTAAACAAGGTGTTCGTACATGTCATCGGTCATAATCCAAACATGAGGGTGGCGAAGAAGTACGTCTGTTATTTTTTTCATATCAGTCCATGTATATCCAGCGCCTGTCGGATTGGAGGGACTATTTAATATGATCCATTTTGTCTTTTTGGTGATTGCTTTTTCTAGATCATCTGCTTGCAAGATGAAGTTATTTTCTATGTTGCATTTCACAACATGCGGAGTTCCATCTGCCAGCAAAACCATATCAGGATAGGATACCCAGTAGGGAGCAGGGATGATAACTTCATCTCCAGGATTTAAAGTAGCCATTAATGCATTATAGAGTACTTGTTTGCCGCCGTTTCCAATAGTGACTTGAGCTGGGCTGTACTCAAGATTATTATCGCGCTTAAATTTTTCACAAACAGCTTGTTTAAGAACCGGTGTTCCGTCTGGATCGGTATATTTTGTGTCGCCCTTTGCCATCGCTTTTTCGGCGGACTTAATTATGTGATCAGGAGTAGGGAAATCAGGTTCACCAGCAGCCAGTTCAATTACATCCTTACCTTCGGCTTTTAGCTCTCTGGCTTTGGCACTCATCGCTATTGTTGGGGAGGGCTTTATTCTATCAAGCTTTGTTGCAAGGAAACTCATTTTTTCATCTCTAATATTTGTTAAGTTGTTATTATGAAAACTACGCCTGCAAGTTCATTCTTGCAAGTACTCTGATAAGTTGATGGTTTATATCTATGCCATAAATTATGGTATTGTTGTATAATTAAAAGAATGGCCGATTCAATGCAGTTATTAGCGATAAGCGATCTTCATCTCTCTCAAGATTCGAATAAAGATGCAATATTAAAAATGAGTGATCATGGGGACGATTGGCTGATTATTGGCGGAGACATAAGCGAAAAACCAGAGCTTCACGAATTTTTATTCAGAGAACTTAACAAACGTTTTGGAAAAATAATTTGGGTCCCGGGTAACCATGACTTGTGGACGGAGGATCCTAGAAACCAAAAGATTGTGCGCGGTGTTGCTAAATATAATTTATTGATCGAGCTAGCGAGATCGTTTGGTGTTATCACTCCGGAGGACCCATTTGTGGAATGGCCAGAGAAGTCACATGATAGAGAGGGACCACTCATTATAGCACCACTTTTCTTATTATATGATTATTCCTTCCGCCCCAAGTCTGTCAGCAAAGAAAATATGAAAGACTGGGTTAGGCAAGCGCATGCTGAGTGTAGTGATGAGTTTCTATTACACCCCACCCCTTATGAAAGTCGTGAACAGTGGTGCTGGGCTCGATGCGATTTCTCTATCAAAAAATTATCTGATATTCCTTCAACAAGCAAAACAGTTTTGATAAACCACTGGCCTTTGCGGCTAGATCTTATCGACTTGCCACGTGTGCCTCGCTTCACGCCTTGGTGCGGAACTAAAATAACCCATGATTGGCATAAAAAATTTAGAGCCTCGGTTGTCATTAGCGGACATCTGCACACGCGGCGAACCGATGTTATAGATGAATGCAGATTCGAGGAAGTTTCTTTGGGATATAAACGCCAATGGAAACCCGACTTCGGTATAGATTATTATTTACGGCAAATAATGCCCTTGTGAAAACTGAAATTATTCGTATTAGTCACTAAAAGTATACTTGGAG
>CALIMD010000067.1 GCA_938028645.1 uncultured Alphaproteobacteria bacterium | reverse complement strand
TCATGGAAAAAGAAATTTAATCTAGTTTCAATTGAGTCACATTGCGGCCAGCATATCAATCTGATATCGCTTATTTTCATTATTCGTTAATACCACCATAATAACTAAAAATCTTAAAAAAGGTGTCCCATGACAAGTATTATCAAACTATTCTTTTTAAAATCACTCGTTCTTTTTGGGGCATTCCATCTATTACTTGACATATCTTCCAGCAAGGCGGAAACAAAACTGAAACCATTAGAAAAAATGGAAACTAAAATTGTTGCAACAGTGGACGGAAAACCTATTTTTCTGTCTGAAATAATAGGAATGGCCCAAAGGTTACCCGAGCAATACCGGAAAATGTCGCTCGAAGCCGTTTACCCATCTCTTTTGACACGGGCAATTGATTCAAAATTAGTAACACTAGAGGGCAGAAGGGCTGGATTTTCCAAAGATCCGGAAGTAAAAAAGCGGCTCCTCGACGTGGAGGATCAAATAATTTCGGAGATATTTTTGACAAAAACTATTGGCTCTAAGGTAACCGAGGAGGCGCTTCAAAAAATTTACTCTGAGACAAAATCTGAGATGGCTAGCGGAGATCAAATAAAAGCTCGACATATATTACTTGATAGCGAAGAAAAAGCTATGGAGATAATCAAAAAACTACAAGCGGGTGCGGAATTTGCAAAATTAGCGTCTGAATATTCGACTGGGCCATCAGCTGCATCGGGAGGTGATTTAGGCTGGTTTGGAGAAGGACAAATGGTTCCAGAATTCTCGAAGGCAGCCTTTGCCCTCAATCCAGGCGATATTGTTACTAAACCAGTCAAAACTCAATTTGGGTGGCACATAATTTTGGTTGAAGATAGAAAAGTTTCTGCTCCACCTTCTTTCGACGAGGCAAAAGAACAATTGGCATCAAACATGAGTCAGAAACTACTAAAAGAGCTGATCGAAAGCCTCCGAACCAAAGCAAAAATAGTACGCTTCCAAGCTGATGGAACTCCAATCAAGGATAATTGAGGAGAATAATTAATGGACCTTGAAATATCACCACTTGCGCCAAAGTCATTCCCGCAAATGCCGTTTGTAAATGGTGTCCGAATAGCAACTGCAAAAACAGAGAGTAAATATAAAGGAAGGCCAGATCTACTGTTAATTGATCTAGTATCTGGGACCTCTGTCGCCGGCGTATTAACCAAGTCAACAGCCCCGGGGCATCCAGTTATTTGGTGTAGAGATAAATTACAAAAAGGGAAAGCACGTGGACTTGTGGTGAATGCTGGAAACGCAAATGTTTTCAATGGAAAAAGTGGGAGGCAAGCTGTTGAGGACATCGCAAAATCAGTTAGTACTTTGCTTCACTGTGCAAAAAACGAAGTTTATGTAGCATCAACGGGGGTAATCGGTGAAAAGCTCGATCCAACAAAAATTGTAGAAAAAATTGCAATCCTTAAAGATGATTTACAAAATCAGAATTGGAAAGATGCAGCAATAGCCATAACCACTACAGATACCTTTCCCAAAGGCTCTCATCGGGTAATTAAAGTCGGTAAAACAACGGTTAATTTAGTTGGAATCGCAAAAGGTTCAGGGATGATTGCTCCAGATATGGCAACCATGCTGGGCTTTATATTCACGGATGCACAAATTCCCGCTCAAATATTACAAAAACTATTAACTAGAAACGTGAAATCTACCTTTAATTCGATAACCGTTGATGGCGACACTTCCACGAGCGATACCTTACTTCTTTTCGCTACTGGCGTCGCGGAACACCCTCTTCCCTCCAACGATCTCGATCCAATTCTAAAAGAATTTGAAATAGGCCTAAATGAAGTCATGCTTGATTTAGCTAAGCAAATTGTTCGAGATGGTGAGGGAGCTCAAAAACTTATAAAAATAAATGTTAACGGAGCAAGCTCAGCAACATCAGCCAGGCGTATTGGTTTATCTATCGCTAATTCCCCGCTTGTTAAGACTGCCATAGCAGGAGAGGACGCAAATTGGGGGCGTGTAGTCATGGCCGTGGGTAAATCTGGTGAGAAAGCAGACCGAGATAAGATGGGTGTCTGGTTTGGCGGCATAAAAATCGCGGAAAATGGAGGGGTAGTAGATAATTATGATGAAAGACCAGTAGCAAAACATATGCAAGGCCATGAAGTCGTAATTGATGTAGATGTTGGAGTGGGTCGCGGCACTGCCACCGTCTGGACTTGCGATTTAACTCACGGATATATCAATATTAACGCCGATTACAGAAGTTAAATTAATGTTCGTCAAAACGGATAACCCACCACTAGTTTTAGTTTCTGCCTGCGCGTTGCTAGACGGTGATGGCAGAGTTCTTATTGCACAAAGGCCTAAGGGAAAAAGTATGGCAGGACTCTGGGAGTTTCCGGGAGGGAAAATCGAGGCTGGAGAAAGTCCAGAACAAGCGTTAATTAGAGAATTAAAAGAAGAGCTCGCGATAGAAACGGAGGCCAGCTGCTTTGCTCCTTTCACATTCACAAGCCATAGGTACGAAGAATTCAATTTACTTTTAGCTTTGTTTTTATGTCGGAAATGGACTGGCATGGTTACACCGCTCGAATCCCAGGTTATTAAATGGGTAAAACCAAAATCACTTAAAAACTTTGACATGCCGCCGGCTGATAAACCGCTGATAGCCATGTTAAGGGATTTTTTGTGAGTGATTAAATAATTAATTTGAAATGCCATTGGAATAAAAAGGAGAAACCAAATGACTTCAGATCCAGTACAATTGGAAATTGAGAAAGGAGTGGCGACTGTTAGACTCAATCAACCTGAAGTACGGAATGCCCTAACCCTAGAATTAAGAACCGCTTTTCGTGATATAATTGGCTCTTTGGAATTTAATGAAGATGTGCGTTGTGTTGTTATAACTGGCGCTGGAAGTCATTTCATGGCTGGTGGTGACATACGGGCAATGGTTGAGCGTTTAAAAGTAGATCAAATTGAACGCCGTAAATTAATCCTGGAAGGTATTCACCTCCTACATTTGCCCCTATTTGCCATACGCCGGATGGGTAAACCAGTAATAGCAAGCATAAAAGGTGCAGCTGCAGGGTTTGGCGTGGGTTTGGTGGCTGCATGCGATCTGGCTATTGCCGCTGATGATGCATTCTTCACACTGGCTTACTGTCACATAGGCGCTAGCCCAGATGGAGGCTCTTCATACTTCCTTGGACGAACATTGGGCATGAAACATCAGATGGAATTAGCCCTGCTCGGAGACCGATTTGGGGCAGAGCGTGCTAAGGAGTTGGGGATAGTTAATTGGACGGTTCCCAGCAGTGAATTGGAAAAAGAGACAAAAACTCTGGCAACTCGTTTGGCTAATGGTCCTACGCAGGCATATGCAAATTCAAAACGTTTATTCAATCAAACAAACCACCTCTCTATGGAATCTCAGTTGCAGATGGAAGCAGAGAGAATGGCTGACAGTATGTTAACCTCAGATCATGCAGAGGGTATAAAAGCTTTCATGGAGAAACGAAATCCTGTATTTAGCGGAAACTAGTCCGCAACGATATGATTTCATCAATTGCCTTGAAATAAAAAAAAAAAAATCAGCCTACACATTTAGGCTGTTTTTGCAGATCTTTTAACCGCAACAATTTTTTGAGTTACGGATTCCTTACCTTCGTTTGAATATCCTTCCTTAAAGGATATTAGCCGCATTGATGGGCGAACAAGATCAATTAATTCCTCAGGTTCGAGTAAATAATTTGAATTGGTCGGCCTCCCATAAATTTCGTTACCCTTTGAAAACGTCTCATAGATTAGAACACCGCCTTCATGGATAATCGATAATAAATCGGGAAAAATTGGTCGATAGAGATAATTGGTAACAATGACAGCATCGAACGAACAAGGCAAAAAATCCCAGCTCGTGCCAGCTTCCAAATCATGTTTAATTACCTGCGATCTAAACACTTCAGGAACCCAGTCCAACTGTGAGGTATCTCGATCTAAAAAGACTACGTCGAACCCTTTTTCAAGCAAGAATCTCCCATGTCGACCAGACCCACACGCCAAATCTAAAATCAATCCTTTTTTCTTTATATAATTATAATTTTCTGACACCCAATTTGAAATAACCATTTTATGTTGCTAGCATACCATTGAAAAAGTTGATTGTGAACGCTATTTCTAGTATTCCAAAAAGACGGTACCGACAACATCCATCGGTAATAATAATAAAAAATAATCAATTTTACGTACCTCTAATAAAAGAGTTAGACAAGGCGTGAATACCCAAGAACGATAGATATTGAGAGAACACTAATGATCTTATATCAACTAAAGTGTGACAAAGAACATAGCTTCGAAGCTTGGTTTAAAGATAGCCAAGCTTTTGATAAGCAGTCTAAACGTAAATTACTATCATGTCCAACTTGTGGGTCATCCAAAGTAGCAAAAGCATTGATGGCTCCGCGCATTGGAAAATCAGGAAGCAATAACCACTCTAAAGCAATACAGCCCGCGCCAGCAGGACCAAGTTTGAAATTAACTCCGGCAACTGTCGAGTTGAAAAAGAAATTAAAGGAGTTGCAAAGTCATATATCAAAAGAATGTGATTATGTTGGAAGCAATTTTGCTGAGGAAGCAAGAAAGATACATTATGGCGAAGTGACGCCGCATGGTATATATGGTGAGGCTACTACCCAAGATGCCAAAGAACTGGTCGATGAAGGTGTAGAGTTCAGTTCCATACCGTGGCTGCCAGAGGAGAACGCCTGATCATCACTTATATTGTTGTGGACTCCAAATAGGTAGCCGCAATTGCATAGTTCATCGAAAGGTCGTCCGTAAGAACAAACCGATCACTATTTATTTTGTAATTCATGCCTTTGATGAAATCTACTCGAAAGCCATCTGAGGCCAATAAAGTTTCAAGCTCCTGTGGATTCAAGAACTTCTTCCATTCATGAGTTCCAACGGGAATAATCTTTGTTAAATACTCAGCGGCAACCTTTGCTATCAAAAATGATTTTAATGACCTACTTAAAGTTGTAAGAATTATCTTACCTTTTGGCAGAACTAATTTTTTTAATCCCTTTATAAAGTCATTTGGGTCTTGGACATGCTCTATTACTTCCGAAGCTATTACTAGATCATACAATTTCTTTTGCTCTATGAGGCTATCAATCGTCCCGACTAGATAATTGATTTCTAGATTAGATTCCCTTGAATGAAGTCGAGCAGCTTGAATGGCCGTTTCAGACGCGTCTATACCTGTTATACTTGCCCCTAATCTTTTGAGCGGTTCGGACAATATTCCTCCCCCACATCCAACATCTATAATGTTTAGATTTTTAAGCGGCTCTTTTTCAGCGATTGTATATTCTTGCCCCTCATTTACCGCTTTGAGTATGAATTCTATTCT
>CALIMD010000066.1 GCA_938028645.1 uncultured Alphaproteobacteria bacterium | reverse complement strand
GATCAGGAAGCCAGGTCGTAATCGCTGGCGATGGCCAAGTGACGCTTGGAAACACCGTAATAAAAAGTCAGGCCCGTAAAGTAAGGCGTTTATCAGACGGTAAGGTTATCGCTGGATTTGCAGGCGCTACAGCCGATGCTTTTACCTTATTCGAACGACTAGAAGCAAAACTTGAACAGCATCCTTTACAGTTAACCCGAGCCTGCGTTGAACTTGCAAAAGATTGGCGGACCGATCGCTACCTACGAAGGCTAGAGGCGATGATGGCTGTTGCAGATAAAGAGACGTCCTTAATTCTCTCTGGAAATGGTGATGTACTAGAGCCCGAAGATGGGCTTATCGGAATCGGGTCCGGAGGCGCCTATGCTCTTTCTGCTGCGCGAGCGCTGAGCAAGCAACCGGATATGACAGCGGAGAGTATAGCACGGCAATCAATGGAAGTTGCAGCGGGAATTTGTATCTACACAAACAATAACTTAACCATTGAAATTATCTAGCGAATTAAAATTAGGGTTTTACTATGACAACGTTCAGTCCACGAGAAATAGTTTCAGAGCTTGACCGGTTTATCATTGGTCAGGAAACAGCAAAGAGGGCAGTCGCAATAGCTTTGAGAAATCGATGGCGAAGACAGCAACTTGACGATTCTATTCGCGACGAAGTTCAACCTAAAAATATTTTAATGATTGGGCCTACAGGAGTGGGAAAAACAGAGATTGCACGACGACTAGCCAAGCTAGCCGATGCCCCCTTTATTAAGGTAGAGGCAACTAAATTCACAGAAGTTGGCTATGTGGGCCGCGATGTAGAACAAATAATCCGGGATCTGGTTGAAAGCGCGATAACTAATGTTAAGGAAAAAATGCGTTTAGAGGTAAGGGCGTCAGCTGAATTAGCAGCCGAAAATCGAGTTATTTCAGCATTAGCGGGCGACGAAGCCAGAGAGGAGACACGACAAAAATTCAGAAAGATGCTTCGGGAAGGTCAGCTTGATGACAAAGAAATTGAGATAGAGGTCAATGATAGTGGCTCAGGACTTCCCACGATCGACATTCCTGGAATGCCTGGCTCGCAAATGGGGATGATAAATCTGAATGATATGCTGGGGAAGGCAATGGGGGGAAGAACTAAAAAACGGCGCATGTCTGTTGAGCAATCCTATTTGGTCCTAATCGACGAGGAAGCAGATAAATTATTAGATGAGGATAGAATTATTCGTCAAGCAATCGATGCAGTCGAACAAAACGGGATTGTCTTCTTAGACGAAGTTGACAAAATCTGTGTTCGATCAGAACGTTCTGGGGGCGATGTGTCTCGCGAGGGGGTGCAGCGCGATCTTTTACCGTTAATAGAGGGCACTACCGTGGCCACCAAGCATGGGTCTGTTAAGACAGATTTTATTTTATTCATAGCGTCCGGCGCTTTCCATTTGAGCAAACCATCTGATCTATTACCAGAATTGCAAGGAAGGTTACCAAACCGTGTTGAACTAAGTGCATTAACCAAAGACGATTTTAAAAGAATTCTAACAGAGCCAGAGCATAGTTTAATTAAACAATATACAGCGTTATTAGCAACAGAGGGGGTGACCCTTAGATTCGATCAAGACGCGATCAATGACTTGGCAGATTTAACAGTGAATGTTAACACAACGGTTGAGAATATTGGAGCTAGGCGGCTACATACAATCATGGAAAAACTTCTAGACGACATCAGTTTTACCGCTTCCGATAACGAGGGCTATGAGCTCATTATAAATAAAGAATATGTAGAAAAACATGTTGGCGAACTCGCCAAGGACTCGGATCTCTCAAAATTCATTCTTTAAAATCTTCATTCGAGCACTTTTTATCCCCTGCCACGATGATCAATCTGTCTTCGCAAAAGAACATAAAACGCGCCCGTGCCGCCATGGGTTTGTTGGGCGGATGAAAATGCTAGAACAAAATTTGATAGCGGTGTCTCTTTAAGCCACCCGGGAACAGCTCGACGCAAAATTCCTGTTGCCCCGTTACCATTCAAGCCATTGCTTTTTGATTGACGAAGGCCTTTTCCAGTAATGACCAATATTAACCGTAGTCTATTTTTCCACGCCCCTAATATAGCTTCCTCAAGCGCTTTTTTTGCCTCTATTTGTGTTAAACCGTGCAGGTCTAACTTATAATCAATCTCTACTTTTCCTTTTTTTAATTTTAGTGATGTTTTCCGATCAATTCCCGGAGCTCTTCCTGGCGAGTGATCGCCTAGCACAATTGGAACTTTAGAGATGTTTGTCATTTGTTTGATAGGTTCGATCTCATGGGAGATCGTGTTTGTTTTCTTTAACTTATCCATTCTGTTGATGCTGTTTTTTTTATCAATAAAAGACTTCTCCTGAACTTTTAGAGGCCTCACGTCAGCAACAACTCTATTGAATAACTCAAGATCACTCTCACTTAGTTTGGGACGAGACCTTTTATTCATCTGTCATGTCTCCACGGTTTTGATCATAATTTTTAATTTGACGATATTGAAACCGTTTTCGGGATCAGAATAAATAGATTACCTTCAGCCTTCATCGGCCCGGCTAATTCTAAAGCCCTCTCCCCAGAGCCCCAAAATACATCGCCTCGTATTGGCCCCTTAATTGCCCCGCCGGTATCTTGCGCAACCATCAGACGCTGCAGCCGCATTCCCTCTTCGTCGACATAATCAACATCCAGCCATATTAACATACCCAATGGAAAGAATTTGCGGTCTACCGCTAGAGACCGGCCTGGGGTTAATGCCAATCCTTGGGCTCCAATAGGGCCTTCTTTAGCAATCTGTCGAAAAAATATGTATGAGGGGTTCAGATCCATCACTATGTTTTTCTGCTTGGGGTTTTGGATCAACCAAGACTTTATCCTTTGCAAGGACATATTCTCACTAGGTATAGCCCCTATCTTTTTTAGGTGACGGCCTATTGGGAAATAATTGTGCCCATTATGACCAGCATACCCTATTCTGACTCGCGAGCCATCAGGTAATTCAATCTTTCCAGAACCCTGTATGTGTAAAAAAAATGCATCTATATCACTGCTCAACCACATTATTGGCTTAGTGGTTCTGACTAGCGCCCCCTCTCTTATTTCTTTTCTGGTGAAATATGGCTTGAGACGCGGGCCAACAAGTTTTCCGGCTATTCTCTCTCCTTTCATCGATTTACGCCAATCGCCAAGGCTAACCAGAACCAGATCAAGCGGCCGTGGATAAATCGGTACAGAGAACTTCTCACTTTTTGTCAGAGAGCCTTTCAAAATCGGCTCAAAATATCCTGTAAATAATCCCTCGGGGTTACCGCGGTCATCAATTTTATATGCTTTGAAATTCTGAATGAGGTATTGACGATATTTCGCCTTATTAGACCCTAGAGCCGGTAAACCGGTACATATATCTACCCAGTCTTTCACTAAACCGGTGTATAGCTGACCCCCGAACCGAGTACGCAAATTTTTTCTAGCTATTTTTTTACATGATTTCCTGAAGGCTAATAACGCGTGGTCCACTTCGTCAGACTCAAAACCAGGAAGTGATTCAACAGAAATTTTTCTCAGTTCTAGATCACCAGTACGCAACCTCGGGTCGGGAATCTTAGCACATCCTAAACAATAAAATACACTTATAACCGCTAATGTTTTGAACCAAAAATAGACTGACATTTATAAGGCTTCACCCGCCTAATTTTCCGCAGGTGTTTCTGTTCTTGTTAATATCCAGTTTGGATTCGGCGAAGTGACATCCCTGTTAAAAGTCCATAGATCCGTCAGGCTTTCTATAGTGTCAGGATCCCCATCGACGATATTCTCTTCTGTATCACGTACCACCTTTATTTGATCGCTAACAAACTCGACCGTAATGCTCGCTGTATTACCCTCCACTGAAACTTCATCAATTTGGGCCGATTTTATCGATACAATATTTGTTTCTAGTTTCTCGCCGGCGGCAACTCGCTCTTGTATGGCCTGGTCAAAGCTTTTGAACAGTTTTGGTCCCAATAAAGGCTCCAGTTTCATAGCGTCGCCATCAGCAAATGCAGAAACAATCCAAGTAAAAGCTGACCTTGAACCAGAGATAAACTCCTTTTCATTAAAGTTAGTGTCTAGTTGGCGGAGTTTAGTAATCCCGCTCGCAGTGACCACCTGTTCTTGGTTCCCGTTATGAAGAGGGATAATATTCTCTTGCTGTGAAGTCGATTTATTTTCCTCAGTAAATTCATTTGTTGGGGGTTTTTCCATTCCTGTTTTTCGGCCCAACACCCTTCGCAATTGGAATACGAGGTAGATTGCAAGCATAGCAAAAATTATTATGTCAAAAAATGCGAACCCGTCATTCATGATTTTAAATTAGCTCCAAATTCACTATACTCTTATTAAATGGCTTCAGCTTACCCAGATTGTTATCATATAACTATCTCAGCTTTTTGGGTAGACTACAATCATTAGTCGTGTTGATATAATGAAAACGTTTAAAGTATCAATTACCAATATATAGAAACTGAGTACACCTAGAGCAACTATGCGATCTTTCTTTTTTTTGACGCTACTCACTAGCGTTGCCTTTATTGAGATTTTTCTATTTATTCAAGCGGGTTCGTATATTAATGTCTTTATAATCTTTGCATTAACAGTTTGTACTGCTCTAATTGGTTTATCATTAGCCAAGAAACAAATCATTTTGGCTTTTTCTGATATCAGGCATACTGGTAATACTAGGGGGGCTTTTTTAAACCATATAGTCGACGGTGTTGGCGCTCTTGGTGCTGGCCTCCTCCTCTTTTTGCCCGGGTTCTGCACAGATTTAATTGGGGTACTACTACTGGTGCCCCCCCTGCGCAGGATTCTACTTTCGTTCGGCCTCCAGTATTTTTTAGAACGGGCTCACGCCCAACATTTGCAAAAGAATCAGACATTCAATGATGCTGACGTTACAATAATTGACGGGGAATTTAAGTCTACGCCCAACCCAGAAGATATAGATAAAACAAAACCCCTGACCTAAATTTCAAAGCGACATCCATCTAAAATTATTTATGTCCCGCACCTGTGGTGTAATGAAAAGTTGTTACTCATAGTTGGCTGTGATAACCCTAACTGAATGATCTTCCAATCCTTTCGAGGGGCCAAATGACTACAGACACCGATGCCGACCATTCAACTAATGGTTTGGATGAACCAACAACTATGCAAATTAACACTCAATATATTAAAGATTTTTCTTTTGAGAACCCAAATTCGCCTGGTAGTTTGCAGCCAAAAAGTGAGCCAGCCGTTGAGGTAAATGTGGATGTACAGGCTATACCGTTATCGGATCACGTTTATGAGGTTTCGTTAACAACATCAATTACTGGTCGAGATGAAACACAAACCTTGTTCATTATTGAGCTCGTGTATGCAGGAATTTTTACTTTTCAAGTAGAAAGCGATGACAATATAGAGCCTGCTTTACTTATAGATTGCCCTCAATTGCTCTTTCCTTTTGCTCGATCAATCATTTCGAGCGTAACGCAGAATGGTGGATTTCCACCTCTTTTGTTACAGCCGGTCAATTTTGCCCAACTCTATATTGATTCTAAAAAAGACTCAGAGCCTAATGTTCCAAAATGACCCTTCTCAATTCACTCAATTCTCCAAATTGGGTTGGTGAGAGAGTCTACTAGTTTTGAATGGGCCTCTAACTCTGCGCCATTAACCGCGAACACTCGCTTCATTCGCTCTTTCTGAACAAACGACTCTGTTATACTTTGCCCTTTTCTTTCGTTTGCAAGACTCAAGCCCGGTTGTTTCCCGCCTATCAATTCAAGATATACACTGGCTAGCAAGTCTGCATCTACCAGGGCCCCATGTAGATCTCTATGACTATTATCAATGTTATACTTCCTACAAAGGGCATTAAGATTAACTTGCGCTCCCGGAAATTTTCCTCTTGCCATGGGGAGCGTATCGATAATTCTGTTTTTATCAATTGTATTGTGACGGATCGCCAGTAATTCAGAATTTAAAAACCCAATATCAAACGGGGCATTGTGAATAATTAAAGGGTCGTCTTTGATAAAAGCATTAAACTCATCTACCACATTTTCAAAGATTTCGAATTGTGATAGAAATTGAGTTGAAAGTCCATGTACCTCAAACGCTCCCTGATCAACCTCTCGCTGTGGATTAATATAACAATGGTAGATATTGTCAGTTGGAATGTGGTTGATAAGCTCTATGGCTCCTATCTCAACAATTCGATGTCCCAGTTTAGGGTCTAACCCAGTAGTCTCCGTATCTAAAACAATCTCGCGCATAGGTAAATTCTTCCACATCACATTAATTTTAACGCTGGCGTATCTGATTTAAAATTCTGCTTAGAAGTCGATTTGTATAGGCTATCCCGAGGCCGGTCGGAATAACAAAATTTGATCGCTTTCTTTTTTCGTAATCCGGCATTTGACGCGCCAGAATTGCGTTTAGTTTCTGCCGCGTCATACCAGGCCGACCCAAGGCTCTCTGTCTTTGCAAAAAGCTCGGTGCTGATATTACACAAACAAAATCACTCTTGTATTGTTTTTTTATTTCATAAAACAAAGGGATATCCAAAACTACCATCTTCGTTTTTCGCCTCCGATGACTTTGTAAAAAGCGACTTCTCTCTTTATCAACAAGCGGATGAATGATTGACTCTAAGATGGACAAGCGGCAGGGGTCACCAAAAACAATTTGACCCAGGGTTGCGCGGTCGACCTTGTTGTTTGTAATCGCTGATGGGAAGTGTTCATTAACCATCTCTACCGCTGCTCCGCCCCTGCTAAAAAGATTGTGCACCGTCTTGTCTGCATCAAATATTGGGATCTTTCTCCGAATAAACATAGTTGCGGTGGTAGATTTACCCATGGCAATTGAGCCCGTTAACACAACAACAATCACGCTATCGCCCTAGAAAGTTGGATTTGAAATATTCTTTTATCAATTAACACGTCATAAACATCATTATCATCAGTTATTGCGCAAGACTAATCTTAAACTATAGCTCAATCGAATCAAGCAGCGTTGGGGGTATATAGCGTTTTGTTGTATGATGAAGAGTGATGCGCAAATTCATTTAACCTAAACCTCGACACCAAGTTATACACAGCAACCTGTTTGTTACGCGGGGATAGCCTGCTTGTAAGATTGTGTTTCCCAGAAAACGACCGAATTGCCATAATTTTGCTTAAGATATCTACAGATATTCAACAACTGTATATAATGTTAACAAAATATATAATAAAATGGCGTTATAGATTATCTCAGTTAACCTATGAAGATATTTTTGAAAAGTTATTATCCTAATTGATTTACATCGATAATTATTACCTAAACAACCACAATAAGAATTGTTTCATTGATTGTGAATAACCATGTATAGCTTTTAATCCACACGATTCTACACTATCCACTACAACAACAACTATTATTATAAATTTATATATATTAGGGGATGTTTCAAACATGGGGGAAAAGCCTCTTATCGGTTCTCTTGACGGGAAGATTACGAAATGTCCTCCTTTCTGGTTTATGCGGCAAGCTGGGAGATATCTACCAGAGTACAGAGAGCTGAGATCAAAGACAGGTGGGTTTATTGACCTTTGTTTGAATAGGGCTGCTTCTACGGAGGTAACTCTTCAGCCAATTAGACGATTTGACCCAGATGCAGCTATATTATTTTCCGACATTCTGATAGTTCCATATGGTTTGGGTATGAATGTCCGATTTGAGGAGGGTAGGGGGCCGCTTCTTGACGCTGTGTATGATGCAAAGGGTCTCGATAAACTCTCAATTGATAGAAATTGGTCGAGGATAGAATCAACCTATGAGACCGTTGAGTCTGTGAAATCTCAACTTGATGCGGACAAAACATTAATAGGGTTTGGTGGATCACCATGGACTGTCGCAACATATATGGTTGAAGGAAAAAGCAGTAAAGACTATGCGGCCGTGAAAGGGTGGGCCTATAGAGAAACAGAAGGATTCGAGAGATTAATTAATTTGCTGGTGGAGGCAACAATAAAACACTTGTCGTTGCAAATAGATGCGGGGGCCGACGTCATAAAGATCTTTGACACCTGGGCTGGAGTTTTATCGCCAGAGGAATATCAAAAATGGGTAATAAAACCAAGCTCCAAAATTTGTAGTGAGTTAAAACGGCGATACCCGAACGTAAAGATTATTGGTTTTCCGAAAGGTGTTGGGATTGGATATCTTGATTTCGCTAGCAAGGTAGGAGTTGACGGACTTGCCATCGATACAAGTGTCCCACCAGAATGGGCCGCTGAGTTTTTACAAAACCAGGTGACTGTGCAAGGAAACCTAGATCCTATAGCGTTGATTGAAGGCGGCGAAAGGATGATAGACCAAGCTAGAAATATAAGAGAAAGTCTTCAAAACGGACCGTTCGTTTTCAATTTAGGCCATGGGGTGTTACCAAGCACACCAGTAGAAAATTTAATAACATTAGCAGAGTTTTTGAGGACACCACTTCAATAAGTAGAGAATAGTTGAATATGGAAATATATCTCTGGATAAAAGCGTTGCATATCGTTGCAGTGATAGCGTGGATGGCAGGTATGTTATATTTGCCAAGATTATTTGTATACCATGCGATGCAAGCCCCTGGCTCTGAAGTTTCAGAAACATTCAAAATTATGGAGAGGCGATTACTTAGATTCATAATGAACCCTGCTATGATAGCATCGTTTGGATTGGGTGGGTGGTTGATAATGATTAATCCTGGATTATTGGAACAACCATGGATGCAATACAAGGTGGTGGCGCTTGTTTTTATGACGGGTGTTCATGCTGCACTCTCTCGGTGGCGAAGGTTTTTCGCTATAGATAAAAATACATTCTCACCAAGATTTTTTAAAGTAATAAACGAGGTTCCGACTGTTCTAATGATCATAATCGTTGTGCTTGCAGTTCTAAAACCATGATAAATAGTGGGATATGTTTATTTGACATAACTAGTGTTATTCGGTAAATGAAGTCTGGGGCCATCGAAGCCCTAACCTAAAAAGTAGTTACCCCTGCCATAAATAATATATTTTTGCCAAAACATTTTATAAAAGCCAATCTTTAATTATGAAGAAAGTCACAACTCATGCATTTACAAGAGTTGAAAAAGAAGACTCCATCAGAACTTCTCGAATTTGCTGAAGAGTTAGAAATAGAAAACGCAAGTGTTCTGAGAAAACAAGATATGATGTTTGCTATTCTAAAACAGCTTGCAGAAAATGAAGTAGCTATATTTGGGATGGGAGTTTTAGAAACGTTATCCGATGGCTTTGGCTTTCTTCGCTCACCTGAATCAAATTATCTTCCCGGACCTGACGATATATATGTCTCTCCAAGTCAGGTGCGAAAATTCGGTCTCAGAAATGGAGATACTGTTGAAGGACAGATCCGGTCTCCAAAGGACGGGGAGAGATACTTTGCGCTGTTACAAATAAACCAGATAAATTTTGAAGAGCCTGACGCAGTTAGGCACCGCATCAACTTTGATAATTTAACCCCCCTTTACCCAGATCAACGTTTAGTTCTCGAAATCGAAAACAACGAGAAAGAGAAAGACCCAACCTCACGGGTGATCGACCTCATATCACCAATAGGGAAAGGACAGCGAGCATTGGTTGTGGCGCCGCCGCGGACGGGAAAGACAGTTATGTTGCAAAACATAGCTAAATCTATTGCCGAGAACCACCCAGAGGTGTACTTGATCGTTCTTCTAATTGACGAGCGTCCAGAAGAAGTCACCGATATGGATAGAACCGTAAACGGCGAAGTGATTAGTTCAACTTTTGATGAGCCCGCGGGGCGACATGTACAAGTTGCAGAAATGGTTATCGAGAAAGCTAAGCGGTTAGTCGAACATAGACGAGATGTCGTCATTTTGTTAGACTCAATTACCCGTTTAGCTAGAGCTTACAACACGGTTGTCCCATCATCCGGCAAAGTACTAACTGGTGGCGTAGACGCTAATGCGCTTCAACGACCAAAACGATTTTTTGGTGCAGCGCGAAACATAGAACAGGGAGGATCGCTGTCGATTATAGCTACGGCTTTAATTGATACGGGGTCAAGGATGGATGAAGTTATATTTGAAGAATTTAAAGGGACCGGTAATTCAGAATTAATCTTGGACAGAAAATTATCAGACAAACGAACCTTTCCAACAATCGACATTACGAAGTCTGGAACACGAAAAGAAGAGTTGCTTGTCGATAAAGCAACGTTATCCAAAATGTGGGTCCTGCGCCGAATTTTATCTCAAATGGGTACCGTGGATGCTATGGAGTTTCTATTGGACAAACTTAAAGCATCAAAAAACAACGAAGACTTCTTCGATGCCATGAACTCTTAGTTCTTTTTGGCCAATAGACCGCATATAAACACCAAAAACTATGGAATTAGAATGGTCGAGGCTGTTGTTTTTCTAGATTCCAAGGCTTCGTGAGCGGCGCGGGCCTCAGAAAGAGCGAATTTTTGGTCAATCTGTATGTTAACCTCTCCGGAGGCCACTACCCGGAACAAATCATCGGACATTGCCCTTAAGTTGCTAGCTGTATCTGCATAATTGAAAAGAGTTGGTCTTGTGAAGAACAAAGAGCCCTTTTGCGCAAAGACACCAAGATCAACTGGCGGTATTGGTCCGGAGGCTTGGCCAAAACTTACCATTGTGCCAAGGGGACGCAGACAACCTAAAGATTTTTCAAAGGTATCTTTCCCAATAGAGTCGAACACAACGGGCAATTTCGCGCCATCGGTTATATCTAGGACACGCTCTAAAAAGTCTTCTTTGGTGTACAAAATAGTATGATCACATCCGTTGGATCTAGCTAAAGCGGCCTTTTCCTCAGTGCTAACAGTACCGATCACAGTGGCGCCAAGGGCTTTAGCCCACTGGCAAACAATGAGACCGACACCACCCGCGGCCGCATGTATCAGTATCGTATCATTGGGTGAGACTTTATGTATTTGCCTAACGAGATATTGTGCCGTCAAACCCTTCAGCATCATGGCTGCTGCCGTGTCGTCGCTGACCCCAGTGGGTATCACCACTACTTTATCCGAGTCTATTAACCGTTCTTCACAATATGAGCCTGGCGGTGGACAAGCATAGGCGATGCGATCTCCAGACTTGATATCGTTCACGTCTGAGCCTGTTGCTAGAACAACTCCAGCCGCCTCCATTCCTATCATAGAAGGAAGCGGTAGAGGGTAAAGACCGCTTCTGTGGTAGGTATCGATATAATTTAAACCGATGGCAGTATGACGAACTAAAATTTGGTGTGCTTCAGGGGCCCCCACCTCAATATCGTCCAATTTAAGAACCTCGGGCCCTCCAGTTTGATGAAAACGAATTGCTTTTGTCATGTTTGGTTCCAATCAGGCAGTAGAGACGTTATATTTAAAATATAGAAGCAAGCGTTATAAAACTAGAGAAAAAATCGCATGTTAGAGTAGTATTTAAAGGGTTCGCTTGTTAAACACAGACACGTTTTTAATCTGAGCAGAAACCAATTTTCTATGGTCAACAACTATGATGACACAATCTTCTCGCTGGCAACCGCAGTAGGACGCTCAGCCACCGCTATGGTTCGGATTTCGGGTCCGCGGGTGAATGACGTACCCGAACTACTTGGGTTTGCGCGACCAGAACCAAAGATTGCCAGCCTAAGGATTCTAAAACACCAAAAGAAAAAACTAGATCAATCGATCGTTTTGTTCTTCAGCGGCCCAGAAAGCTACACGGGTGAGGATGTTATGGAATTACACCTTCACGGCGGCCGAGCGGTGATCGAGGGTGTGTGTGGAGCGTTAAGTGCGCAAGAGGGGTTTCGCTTCGCTGAGAATGGGGAGTTTAGCAAGCGCGCTGTAATTAATGGGCGAATAGACTTGACCGAGGCAGAGGGGATTAATGACTTAATCAATGCAGAAACAGAGGCTCAACGAGACCAAGGGTTAAATCAATTGGGGGGCGCCCTGCGGCTCCAGCTTGAGAAATGGTCAAAAGACTTGAAAGGATTTGGTGCGTATATAGAGGCCTATATAGACTTTCCCGACGAAGAAATACCCGAAAATATCTTGAGTGATTTGCTTCAGAGAGTGGGGGCGACAAATAAGGAACTAAAAGAGTTTGTTGATGATGACAGAAAGGGTGAGATACTTCGTAGTGGTCTGAAGGTTGCTGTTATAGGTCCCCCTAATGTTGGAAAATCGAGCTTTGTGAACTGGCTGGCAAAACGCGACATAGCCATTACATCTGAAAGGGCGGGCACTACACGAGACATAGTGGAGGCCCACCTAGATTTAGGGGGGTACCCTGTGACAATAGCAGACACCGCCGGAATGAGGGATTCTGAGGACACAATAGAACAAGAGGGCATAAGGCGGGCGCGTGGCTGGGCAGAATCTGCTGATTTGCGCGTCTTAATTTTGGACCCAGAAACAATTGAAGAGGCGAACGCATTCGACGACCTCTTGAAAAGTGACGACCCTGTTTTGATGAACAAGGCTGATCAGGCCACCATAGCTAAAAAGAAAATGGACGCAGCCTATTCTTTGGTTTCGGTTAAGACGGGATGCGGACTGGAGCGGGCGCTGAGTGAATTAACCACCATAGCTAAAAAGAAAATGGGAACACAAGGGTTGACAACGATTACTCAAGCGCGGCATCGGGCGCGTTTGAATGATTGTCTCGCGGCGTTAAAAAAAGCACATTTTGGGTTGCAAAACCACACGGACTTAGAGTTGATAGCAGAGGATTTTAGGTCTGCCATCTATTGTATAGGGCGGATCACGGGGCATATCGATATAGAAGACTTGCTTGATGTGGTTTTCAAGGAGTTTTGTATTGGAAAGTAATGTTTCACGTGAAACATTTTTTAAGTAAACCCTTTATTAAGGGACCAAGAGGCGCTAA
>CALIMD010000065.1 GCA_938028645.1 uncultured Alphaproteobacteria bacterium | reverse complement strand
GACTTGGAGCTGACAAGCTACTCCACTGTATCACCGGAAATAATCGAACGATGTTGGATGTATTTTACACACGGGGGAATAGATAATGCATTAAACTTATTAATCTACGCGAATTCAATTTTGGGTGATAAGGAGTCGTGGAAAGAACCGGCCCCTTTATTGAAAGCTGGTTTTTATTGGCCTCCAATCGATTTACCAAGCTTTTTGGATATAGAAAAGTGCTGGATACCAAGACGTTCTGTTATATTGATTACCTTTTACCGGGCTTTAATGTTGTCCGGAAACCTAGAGCCAATAAATTCGGTTATAAATATAGTCAGAGAGTTAGGCTTCAATGCGTTGCCAATTTACGTTTCTAGCTTGAAGGATAACTTCTCTTCATCATTAATCAAATCAATACCAAGTACCCAAAAAATAAAAGCCATATTAAACTTTACAAGTTTTGCATCTTCCAAGCTGGGTTCTGTTGGGAAGATTTCTCCATTTGAGGAGATTGATTGTCCGGTCTTCCAATTAATCCTGTCTGGTTCTTCTCAAGAAGAATGGGAGACTTCGGATGCAGGTCTATCTTCCCGAGATATTGCGATGAATGTAGCCCTACCTGAAGTTGATGGACGATTAATATCCAGGGCTGTTTCATTCAAAGCGAGCACGCACTTTGACCCGAGTACAGAATGTGCAATTGTGATTCATAACTCTAATTCAAATAGGGTGCGATTTGTCTGTGAGCTTGTAAAAAACTGGGTGATTTTAAGTGAACTTCCTGAGAGCCAAAAGCGCGTGGCTATCATATTGAGTAATTACCCTAATAAAGATAGTCGAGTTGGAAACGGCGTTGGCTTGGACACTCCTGCCAGTCTAATTAATATCATACGCGAATTGAAAAAGTCTGGTTATCATCTGGCGGGTGAGCCAACTGGTGTAGCCCAGCTTGTGGCCCAACTAATTGACGGACCAACCAATCAATTGAGCGGAAAGAAAGCTAGGACCGGTCATGTAAAACTCTCTATTGAAGATTATCGTGATTTTTTTTCTGGGTTAGATACAGCAGTGCAAGAACAAATCCTGGAGCGCTGGGGCGATTTAAGAAATGATCCATTTGTGGTTGGTGACGATTTTATTCTTTCATTACATACTTTTGGAAATCTCACCATTGGAGTTCAGCCAGCCCGAGGCTACAATATAGACCCAAAAGCTACTTATCATGATCAAGCCCTTGTACCTCCGCATGGTTATATGGCGTTCTATGCTTGGTTACGGTATTCGTTTAAAGCTCATGCAGTTATTCATTTAGGAAAGCACGGTAATCTGGAGTGGCTTCCTGGAAAATCAATAGCGCTGTCTGACGGATGTTTCCCTGAAGCTACTTTGGGTCCTACCCCGCTAATCTATCCGTTTATTGTAAATGATCCCGGTGAAGGGACACAAGCAAAACGACGAACCACCGCAACGATAGTGGATCATTTGACTCCTCCATTAACTAGAGCTGAGACTTATGGTGGTTTGATCGATCTAGAGAATTTGTTGGACGAGTATTACCAGGCGGTAAATTTGGATCCACGTCGCACAAGTTTATTATCCCAAAAAATTATAGAAAATGCTCAGAGTTTAAAAGTCGATATTGATTGTGGGATAAAACATGGGGACGCTGATTCTCAAAAACTGCAGAAATTAGATGCATATCTTTGTGATTTGAAAGAAATGCAAATTCGCGACGGCCTTCATATACTTGGTGAGAGCCCCAAAGGAAACTCTCTGCATGACCTTTTGGTAGCTTTATTGAGAGTGCCGCGCTCTGGTAGCAGAGATGAAGATGCCTCGTTGATCCGGGCCATAGCTGAAGACCTTGGCTTGTTAGAATTTGATCCATTGGATTGCGATATGTCTGAGGTTTGGTTGGGCCAAAAACACCAATACTTATTAAATATTTTACCTATGGAAATCTGGAGAAGTAATGGCGACACTGTGGAGCGATTAGAACTCTTAGCCAAAGCGATTGTTTCAGGAGAATTAGACATAGACCCAACATGGGCGAAAACGAAGAAAGTATTAGACTTTCTAGAAGCGCAGTTAAGACCGGCAGTTTTAAATAGTGGTCCTAATGAATTGGTAAGTGTTTGTGGAGCATTAGCGGGAAAGTTTATCGTACCTGGCCCGTCAGGAGCTCCAACTAGAGGCAGGAGCGATGTTCTACCAACGGGTCGAAATTTTTATTCGGTCGATACCCGGTCTATCCCAACGCCGACAGCGTGGACATTAGGTTGGAAGGCTGCGGGATTGGTATTAGACAAGCATCGTCAAGATCATGGTCAGTGGCCAAAGGCGATTGCTTTATCTGCTTGGGGAACCTCAAATATGAGAACTGGTGGCGACGATATTGCCCAAGCACTTGCCTTTATGGGGGTCAGTCCCGAATGGGAACCGGTATCTGGTCGCTTGACTGGTTTTAATATTATACCTCTTACGGTGCTCGATAGACCTAGAGTAGATGTGACTTTTCGTGTTTCGGGCTTCTTTCGCGATGCGTTTCCGTATCAACTAGAGCTCTTAGATTCGGCAATTAGAGCGGTAGCAATCCTAGATGAATCAAAGGAAGAAAATCCGCTAGCATGGACTGTTGAAAATGATATTAATGAGATGAAAAATAACGATATCGACGAAGAAACCGCGTTAAGGCTTGCAGCTACCCGAGTTTTTGGATCAAAACCGGGAACTTATGGAGCGGGAATGCAAGCGCTGATAGATGAAGGTATTTGGGATGCTGATGTTGACTTTGCTGAAACCTACGTCGAATGGGGAGGTTTCGCGTATGGTACGGGAGTGTATGGTGAGCAGGAGCAAGAACTTTTTCGCTCTCGCCTGAAGAGAATACAAGTTGTCTTGCATAACCAAGATAATCGTGAGCATGACATTCTGGACTCGGACGATTACTACCAATTTCAGGGTGGCCTGAGTGCTGCTGTCAGGCATTTTTCAGGAGCTCAGCCTGTCATTTATCATGGTGATAATTCTAAACCAGAAACTCCAATGGTTAGAACTTTGGAGGATGAAATTGGTCGTGTTGTTCGGGGAAGAGCAGTAAACCCAAAATGGATACATGGTGTTATGCGCCATGGGTATAAGGGTGGGTTTGAGCTTGCTGCTACTGTGGATTATCTATTCGCGTTTGCCGCAACATCGCGATGTGTCAAAGATCACCATTTTGACGCAGTCTTTGAGGCTTACATAGAAAACTCAGAAGTAAGGGATTTTCTCGAGGAATATAACCTAAACGCCTTAAAAGACATTGTTGAACGGCTTACTGAAGCGCAGGACCGAGGTTTATGGAGGCCCAGCCGAAATTCCATTGTAGACCAACTGGCACAAATTAGACTCTCAAATTAAGGCTTATCGACTTAGTCAGGAAAGTTTTGATCTGTATTGCTCCGATTGGCTTATGAAATATAATGATTTGCGGCCCATATGGTAGCTAACAATAGGAGAATTTTATGAATGCGGGATAAATTGCTGGAGCTGCTGTTTCCACCCCCCCTCTTGTTGAAATGACAATTGAAGACACTAGGATGTTATGCCAACGATTAGATGTTTTGTTCCCTTCTTAATTTGCTTCTTGGCTACTTTTTCAGCGATAGATGTGTTAAAGATGCTATCAATGGGCGGTTGAGCTAGGATTAAGAGAGCCTAGGTCCATCCGTCTTGATAATTGTAACTAAAAATTAGTAGAGATTAGGTTTAATGAGATATTGTTCTTTTTTTGGGTTTTTAATTTCCGTATTCACTATTGCCTCAATAACAACCGTTAATGCAGCAGACCCCAAAAAGATTTCAGAAAAACGAGATTGGGCGGCCTATACCTTCTCGGGTGAGGCAGGAAAAGTATGCTATATTGCCAGCGCGCCCAAAAAACAAAGAGGAAAATATAAGAAGCGTGGCCAGCCATACGCATTGGTAACAAATAGGCCTAAGCAAAAAATAAACGGAGAAGTAAATTTTATAGCGGGGTACAATTACAAAAAGGACAGTGAAGTTAGAGTTAAAATAAATAAAAAAAGTTTTAAACTTTTTACACAACAGGACGGCGCATGGTCGGCAAACCCTGAGTTAGACGCGAAGCTTGTAAAGGCGATGAAGGGCGGCAATAGAATGGTGGTGTATGGCACATCTAGTCGAGGTACCAAGACAACGGACACCTACTCTTTATCTGGTTTTACGGCCATGAAAAAAAGAATTGATAAGGCATGCAAATAAAACCGGGATTACAAAATAATGCAGCTGAACCCAAAACAAATTTAGTAGGTTTAACAAGGTCTGAACTTGAAAAAGTACTTGTAGATGCCGGACTCGCTAAATTTCGTGCGAAACAAGTTTGGCACTGGGTTTATCATAAAGGCACTACAGATTTTTCGGAAATGACTACCCTTTCTATACCAATAAGAGAGGAACTGAGTCAGGCATATGTGCTTTCCAGGCCTGGTATTTCTCAAGAGCAACGAAGTGTCGATGACACAGTCAAATGGCTTTTGCGGTTTTCAGACGGAACTGAGGCGGAAACAGTTTTCATCCCAGAAAAGGACCGAGGCACTCTATGTATATCCTCGCAAGTGGGCTGCACTCTGACGTGTTCGTTTTGTCATACGGGAACTCAAAGGCTTGTTAGAAATTTGGAACCATCCGAGATTGTTGGGCAAGTACTCACGGCGATGGATTCGCTTGAGGCATGGCCTTCTGCCCAGCCGGGCCGTCCTATTACGAACATTGTATTAATGGGTATGGGTGAGCCTCTGTATAATTTGGATAATGTTATTAAGTCGCTCCAGATTATTATGGACAATGAAGGTATTTCTATATCCAAGAGAAGAATAACGCTGTCAACATCGGGGGTTGTGCCAGAAATTCATAAATGCGGAATAGAAACGGATGTGAATTTAGCCATTTCTCTGCACGCGGTCACAGACCGTGTGAGAGATGTGTTAGTCCCTATTAATAAAAAATACCCGATAAAAGAATTACTAAAAGCGTGTAGAAACTACCCGGGTGTTAACAATGCGCGTCGCATCACTTTTGAATATGTTATGTTAAAAGGAATAAATGACAGTCTAGGCGATGCAAAAGCGCTTGTTAAGTTAATGGAAGGGATTCCCGCTAAAATTAATTTAATCCCATTCAATCCATGGCCTGGTTCTCCATATGAGTGCTCGGATTCGAAGCAGATTCAAGAATTTTCAAAAATTATAATGGATGCTGGATATCCATCGCCAGTCCGCGCACCCAGGGGAAGTGATATCCTGGCAGCATGTGGTCAATTAAAGTCGGAGAGTTTGAGAGTGAAGAAACGCGATCGGGTCCCAGACTTTATCGGTTCAGCCTGAAAAAAGTTAATTATAAGCAAAAGGTATTAAAATTCATCAGTTACGGTGTTTAAGGTGTTTAATCACATTGAATTTTTCAGTTAATGTGGCTATATAGTTGGTATAAGAGAAAGTTTTGAAAGGTTTTATTATGGCTTTAGATCCTCGAATGATGTCGCGAGCACAGGCGGCAGATGCCCATGTCGATGTAGGACTGCGGCAGTATATGCTCGGCGTATACAACCACATGACAATTGGCTTGGCTATAACAGGACTGATAGCGCTGGGCGCTTCCTTCCTTGCTATACAAGGCGGTCAGCTAACTGGCTTTGGCTATGCCATATATGTTTCCCCATTAAAATGGGTGATTATGTTGGCCCCAATTGGGATGGTATTTCTTTTTGCTGCTAGAATACAGTCTATGGCCTCATCAACGGCGCAAACTGTATTTTGGATTTATGCAGCTCTGATGGGACTCTCCTTGTCCAGTATATTTCTTGTTTATACTGGAGAAAGTATTACTCGTGTTTTCTTTATTGCGGCGGGAATGTTCGCTGGAACCAGTCTCTATGGATACACCACTAAAAAAGATCTCACGGGTATGGGGTCATTCTTGTTCATGGGATTGATAGGGATACTCATAGCATCCGTTGTTAATATCTTCCTGGCTTCTTCAGCTTTACAATTTGGGATTTCGGTGATCGGAGTGCTTGTATTTGCTGGGCTGACAGCATACGACACTCAATCCATCAAGAATGATTACTGGGAAGGCGACGATTCAGAGACACAAGCTAAGAAATCCATCTATGGAGCACTTAGACTTTATCTAGATTTCATTAATTTGTTCATAATGTTATTGAGCCTTTTCGGAAATCGCGAATAGGATCATAAAATTAAGTGTATAAAGAGGGCGCCAACTTTTATTGGCGCCCTAGTCATTTAAGGAAGGCTATTGTCGGCTAAGGCGTATTTTTTATTGCCAATAGAGAAATACAGGAATAAACACGTAAATAGCGGCTATTGTACTCATCTGGAGAATTGAGGTCCGATGTCTAAAGAGACGACCTACGAGGTTTTAAGCTTAAAAGGCGATGAGTGGCAGACAGATACAATATACTCGGATCGCGACGAAGCTATCGAAGCGGCTAGAAATCTTCACGGAGCCACCCACATCGACGGCGCAAAAGTAATAAGCGAGGTTTATGATGATAAAACTGGTGGATCTAAAGAAACTACCATATTCAATACTACGACTAAGATAAAAGCTAAACAGGGTCAGCCAGAGTCGAAGGCCGATATCACTCCTCGACGGCGCGGAAGACCTCCCACAGATAAGGGGAAAAATACAGGTAGAAAAGATCTTCTCGTAGCGGTTAAGGCGGCCTTTTGGTTGCTTCTAATTCTTGTAGGTGGTTTGGGGGCTCTCTATGGTTTTGAGGGCCTTAATAATTTTCTCAATAAATTCTAATGACCATATACGGAAGTATTAGGTTTCCCTTAGCCTATTTTAGTACAGCATAAGCTCTCTGCACCTCAATAAATGAGCAAGTGGTTGTTTGTTATTCTTTGGAATTCGAACTTGTAAATGGAGTTATTTGTTCCATGTTCTAGTTGTAGGTGAATAAAAGTCTGACTTATGGAGGTGAAAGTGTTTGACGGGAAAGTGCTACAAATTGATGAAGACGCAAATATTTTGCACGCTGAGATGAAGACCAGAGACGGGGAGACTGTGGTCGGAGTCTATCAGTTGGTTGGGTGGACGACCGCTCCTAAATCGGTAAAAGCTAAAGCAGAG
>CALIMD010000064.1 GCA_938028645.1 uncultured Alphaproteobacteria bacterium | reverse complement strand
TCAGTATTTCAGCACCTTCAGGCTTGCTTAAATTTAATGTAATTGATCGTTTGTTACGCGCTTCATTTAGCCATGCTAGGGATTGATTTGGTAAGTCAGTTTTTGTTCCAAATTGGCGCAACGGGTCTCCACCATTGGGGTGTTCTATTTTTATCACATCCGCCCCAAATTCTCCCATTAGTGTTGCGGCGTAGGGAGCTGCTATAAAGCACGCTATATCTAGAACCCTGATGCCTGTAAGAGGTTTTTCATTTTCAACCATTTTATATTTCCCCTCTTTTATTAAATTATTGTTATTAAATACACCATGGTTACTTCACTAACTTTATATGCATTTCCATAGATCTGGACGGCATCCGTAGTTTGGACGGGAAAGATCTTTTCTGGATAACTAGCTGTGTTTCGATAAATTGCAGTTTTTTATAAAACACCCGCCTGTTTAGCCTTTCCCCGTAATTTTTCCGCTGATCTAACAGCGTCGGTGATAAATCGATCGTGTGTACCGGATCCCACGATATCTAATCCATCTTTTACTAATATTTCAAAAACAACGCGTCTTCTATCTAAAGTCTTAACGGTGGCGGTAATTTCAACTGACATATTCAATAAGGTTGCACCTAAGTGAGAAATATTTACTTGAGTGCCAACAGAGTCTTCGTTTTCGTCAGCAAATTGCAATATATAATCCTTGCAGGTACGCTCAATATCTCTAATCATTTCAGGTGTGGCGTATACATCGAACTCGCCGCCGGCGACTGAAATAGTCCTTGATTTATCAATTGTTACACTTCGGGATATTTCGTTACCTTCTTTAAACGATTTTTTCATTTTTTATGCCTTAACGGTAAACTGTTTACAAATTATACGATAAAATATTTATTATTACTGCTAACTTCCAATGATAGTTAATTTATTGGGCTGCAAAAACCGCCAAAATCGAACTATCATTAGCTATTATTTTCCTGAGTATGGTATTGCTATCTGGCTATTATGATTCCTACTATTGTAAAAATTAATAAAATAGTTTCAAAGCCTCATTTCTTTTTGGCAAGTTCACGCAGCATTGGGCCTCCTTCTGTTAACGCATGCATCCCAAGCACGCTAACACACTGAAAAACTTCCATGATTTCTTCTTTGCTGGCGCCATGCTTGAGTGCGTTCCTTATATGAATTCTGGCTCCTTCCCTATGTAGATGTGTTGTGGCCGTATCGATCGCTATATAAATAAATTCTTTGACTTTCGGCTCTAATGTTCCTGAGTTCCATGGAACCGAGGAAAAATCGAGATAACATTCAAAAAAATCTGGACTTAACCGCAGCATGTCGTCCCAAAATGGGCTCCAATAACCCCGGTTTTTTTTGAAAGTTTCTTTCAGCCCTTTTTCGTATTCCCCATATTCTATGTCGTCTATTTCGTCACTACGCCCTAAGTCCCGCAGTTCTTCGATTAAAATGGGAACTCCAAGTGTACAGGTATGTATCCCGAGCACACTTGTTAATTCTAGAACCTCCATTATTTCATCGCGGGTGGCACCCAGGGCAAGGGCATTTTCCATGTGTAATTTCAGACCCGGTAAATATAGATGTGTGGTTGAAGCATCAATGGCGATATAAATAAATTCACGTATTTTAGGGGATAAAGCATTATTTTTAGATGGTATTGATGAAAACTTTGAATAGGCAGAAAAAAATGTCTCATCAAGCTCTAGAACATCGTCCCAAAATGAGCTCCAATAACCCCGGTTTTCTATAAATTCTGCTTTTAATTTTTGTTTGGTTTCATCCATCATTTAAGTTTTTCCCTATTTAAAACGTTAAATCCAAAGATTAGAGTCGAAATATTAACTGCTGAGATTTTTTTCACGGGGTCGTGCGATACCAAAAATTAGAGGTTAGTGTTACTTGATTTTGCTAAATCCCAGATTGTTAAGAGGCCTTATTTCAGTTTGCCTTAAGAATATGGTCTGCGATCTTTTCTGCCGTCATGATGGTTGGTAAATTGGTATTGGCACAAGGGACAACTGGGAAAATTGACGCGTCCACTACCCTTAACCCGGCAATGCCACGAACACGTCCTTGGTTATCGGTAACAGCCATGGGATCGGTTTCTGCCCCCATTCGACAAGTACAGGATGCATGCCAAACGCCAACTGCGGCTCTGCGAATAAATGCTTCGGCGGCATCATCATCGTTGCAGATTTCTTCTAAGCTACAGCCCTCCATAAGAAAATTTTCAATGAGGTAATCGCGCAGAAATTTTGGTCCATCGAGAAGACGGGCTGCGATCCCTGTTAGGATTTTATTTTTCGTTGTAATAGCACCTACTTGCCGAACCTTATCTGAATAAGCTGCTGGAAAGGGATTACTGGTTACTGCTTGCATCGCTGGGTCTGAATACAACGGCGCTAACCGCCGGATAGCATCCATTAAACGGTCAAGATCTCTCTTGTCCGAAAGAAGATTAAAATCAACTGAAGGCTCATCAGTCCAGTGTGGTGAATTTAATTTGACTTCGCCAGTCTCAGAAAATGTCTTGTTCACAAAAACGAGAAAAGCACCGATCTGTTCGCCCACTTTATGCCAAGAGTTTTTGGACGTTCCTACTACAAACATGTCGCCTGCGGGAGCTTCTCCTATTCCCGATGAATAACGTATTGCGAGGTTCATATGACGGCGTGTTAATTCGTTTCTTACGCGGGCGGATGGTTTTAGAAACGAAGCTAAAGCTATTGACGGATGGTCCATTAATCGTTGACCAACACCAGGAAGTGATTGGCGAATTGAAATTCCCATTTCACGCAAATGGCCCTCCGGTCCGATTCCGGCTCTCATCAAATGTGCAGGAGAATGTATTGCTCCTGATGATAGAATAATTTCGTGCCCTTTAAATTCTTCTGACTTTCCGTTTACAAGAGCTTTAACACCGATACAGACATTTCCCTCAAAAAGTAGTTCAGTCACGGATGTTCGAGTAGAAATATGCAGGTTATCTCGGCTTCGAATATCTGCTGTAAGGTACCCGATTGATGCGGAAACACGTTGTTCGTTCATATTCGATATTGTTATTGGAAAAAAGCCATCTTCAAAAAAACCATTTTGATCTGGGAGATAATTATAGTTCGCGCGCTTTAACGTTTCATAGAGGGCTTTTGAATGACCTGTCCAATGTTTTTCTGGAACGCGACGTACTGGTATTGGACCTTCGCTACCGTGCCACTCGTCATTAAAATCGAGATCTGTTTCTAACTTTTTAAAGTATGGGAGCACATTATCCCAATTCCAGCCATCGGCACCTCGGTTTTCCCATTCGTTATAATCGCTGGGCGCTCCTCTGTTGGCCATCTGTCCGTTAATTGACGAACCCCCACCTAAGACGCGAGCTTGTTCATATTTTCGTAAAGGGGGTTTTGGTGCATCTTTATCATTATGAGAAATCACTTCTGTAGTGACCTTTAGATCAGTCCAAATAAACCGGTCGTTTAGATAGGCGGTGCCGGGATAGGAATCAAGGATCTCGGAAGGCACCTTGCCCGGCGGTGTATCTTCTCCAGCTTCACAGACCAGAACGTTGTTTCTAGGGTTTTTTGAAAGTCGATTTGCTAAAACACTACCAGCGGATCCTCCTCCAACAATTATATAATCGAATTCCATGTCAATCTCCCATTAGACCACCAACTCGTTATTTATTTATTAATCCTTAGTATTTACAGTTAGGCACTTAGAACAAAGACTCTCCTAGCGCCATGACTTAGGATATGATCCTGACGATCGTATTGTTGGCAGACAAGTTATTCAAAAGTAGAAACAAATTCATCACTATCTTGATTAATTTGAACGGGTCCACACAGTGATTATTTTCAATAAGGGAGTAATTGACTGAGTTCTGGCAAATCAAATTCAATACTGCAACAGTCATAAGGAAAAATATAGGAGAACCGACTTGGCTAAGATCTTAATAATTGGTGGCGGCATTATCGGTTCTAGTCTGGCGTGGCAGCTAGCCAA
>CALIMD010000063.1 GCA_938028645.1 uncultured Alphaproteobacteria bacterium | reverse complement strand
TCCGAGAGGGTGGCCGAACGGTTGGTGCTGGTGTTGTTGCGAAGGTTATAGAATAGTTTTTACTTTAGTTGGGAAATCGTAGCTTAGGAGTGTAGCTCAATTGGTAGAGCACCGGTCTCCAAAACCGGGGGTTGCGGGTTCGATCCCTGCCACTCCTGCCACGGGTTTCGTATTGGGCGAAATTAAGATATGATTTTTCTTTACACGCCTTACTGCTAGGTTTTGAATGGATTGATATGGCAAAAGTTACTCCTGCACAATTTGTTCGGCAAGTGCGCCAAGAGGTTGCTAAAGTATCTTGGCCGAGCCGAAAAGAAACAGGTATTGGGACCTTAATGGTTTTTATCATGGTGTTTCTTGCCGCTGGCTTTTTCTTTATCGTAGATTTAGCCCTTTCTTGGGGTGTGCAGATGGTTCTTGGTTTAGGAGGCTAGGAGAATGGCTCAGCGCTGGTATGTGGTACACGTACACTCAGGATTTGAAAAAAAAGTTGCTCAAACCTTAAAAGAGCAGACAAAGCTGCAAGAAATGGAAGATTTGGTAACCGAAATTCTGGTGCCGACAGAAGAAGTCGTAGAGATGAGACGTGGCTCAAAAGTTAGTGCAGAGAGAAAGTTTTTTCCTGGATACCTTTTAGTTAAAATGGAGATGACTAACCAGAGTTGGCATCTAATCCAAGATCAGCCAAAAGTTACAGCATTTTTAGGCGGCCGTGGCAAGCCAATACCAATTACGGAAAAAGAAGCCGCCAGGATAATCACTCAAGTTGCAGAAGGTGTTGAGCGTCCTAAACCAAGGATTACCTTTGAGGTTGGGGAGCAAGTAAGGGTGGCTGATGGTCCTTTCTCTTCATTTAATGGCTTTGTCGAGGATGTGGATGAAGACAAGGCTCGACTGAAGGTCGCGGTTTCAATTTTTGGCAGGTCAACCCCAGTTGATCTGGAATATAGTCAAGTTGAGAAGATGTAGTAAAAAAACCAAAAATTATTTAAATGGCAAAGTTCAATAAAATAGATTAAAAGGGTTCTGATAACAGTTGCGTGGGAGATACAATCCGAAATCCCGGAGAGGTCGCACCACCTAACTACTGAAAGGGTACACCGCCGATGGCGAAAAAAATAGATGGATATATCAAACTTGAGATCCCAGCGGGAGCTGCTAATCCTTCTCCCCCGGTTGGGCCGGCTTTAGGGCAAAGAGGCCTAAATATCATGGAGTTTTGTAAGGCCTTTAATGCAGCAACACAAAACCTTGAGCAGGGGATGCCTATTCCATGCGTGATTACGGCCTATGCTGATCGTACTTTCTCGTTCATAACAAAAACGCCACCAGCAAGTTTTCTAATTAGAAAAGCTGCCGGTTTGCAAAAAGCGGCAAATAAGCCGGGACATGAACAAGTTGGCACCATAACTATGGCTCAAGCAAAAGAAATCGCAGAAACTAAAATGCAGGATTTGAACGCTGTGGATATTGACGGAGCAGTTATGATGGTCAAGGGAACCGCACGTTCCATGGGCATCGAGGTTATGGAGTAGTATTATGGGCAAAGGAAAAAGGCTAACCGATTTCTACAAGGGTATCGACCGGGACACTCTATTCGAGCTCCCTGAAGCGGTAAGACTTGTCAAGGAGGCGGCGGGAGGAACCAAAACAGATCAAACTATCGAAATAGCAATGAACCTAGGCGTAGATCCAAGACATTCAGATCAAATGGTGAGGGGTGTTGTTTCTTTGCCCCATGGAACTGGCAAAACAATAAGGGTAGCTGTTTTTGCAAAGGACGCAAAGGCCGATGAAGCAAAAGCTGCCGGTGCCGATTTTATCGGAGCTGAAGATTTAATGAAGGAAATTCAAGAAGGGAAGTCTGACTTTGATCGCGTCATAGCAACACCTGATATGATGGCATTGGTTGGGCGGTTAGGTAAAGTTCTTGGACCAAGAGGTTTAATGCCAAATCCAAAGCTTGGTACTGTAACTATGGACGTTGCTGAGGCGATAAAAGCGGTTAAGGGGGGGCAGGTTGAATTCAGGACTGAAAGAGCGGGCATAGTTCATGGGGGTATAGGAAAAGCGAGTTTTTCCCAACAACAACTTTGTGATAACGCCAATGCCTTTGTCTCAGCAATACAACACGCCAAGCCAAGTGGTGTCAAAGGAACGTATATAAAACGCGTCGCTGTGAGCTCCTCGCAAGGTCCAGGTGTGCGCGTAGAAATTTCGGCATTAGGAAGTGAAGCAGTTACCTAGTGTCGATTAATGTTTAGCACGCAATTTGTATGATGTGTGCTGAATAGAACTAGCTTTTGCTAGTTCGAACCTGTCCGAGACTACGGGTGTCACTAAAAAAGTGACATAATATCGTCAGATACCCGTACAGACGGGGGAACGGGTAGTTTATTAGGTTATAGCCTGATGGACTAGTTGAACTTCTGGGGCAGGCGAACCGCATCTAGCGTTAACATGCTAGGTGAGTGTGCAAATGGGTGATGCCTCTTTTTTGAGGTTGAGCTCGAAAAAGTGGAGATGATCAATGGACCGAAGTGAAAAGGTTGATTTGGTTGCATCGCTTCATAAAACACTGTCTGAGACAACAGTAGTTGTAATTACACAGCAGACAGGCATGACGGTAACTGAAGTTGAAGAACTTCGGTCCCTAATGCGTGAGGCGGGCACTGGATACAAAGTAACTAAAAATCGGTTGGCGCGTCTCGCTCTTAAAGGTACGCAGTACGAAAGTCTGGAACCAAACTTCTCAGGGCCAACGGCGATAGCAACGTCTAATGACCCCGTGGCAACGGTCAAGGCTTCAGTCGAGTTCGCCAACAAGAATGAAAAGTTCAGTATTGTTGCGGGCGCTATCGAGGGATCTATCCTCTCGTTAGCTGATATTAAGAAGCTATCAGAGCTTCCATCATTCGATGAATTGCGTGCCAAGATAGTGGGGCTTCTTCAAGCACCCGCCAGAAATCTGGTTGGTGTAATGCCCGCATCTGGAGCGAAAGTTGCTCGAGCCTTGAGCGCGAGAAGTCAGCAGAGTTAACTCGTAACTAAAAAATATAATACTCAAGAAGTTTATAACTGGAGAAATATCAAATGGCCGATTTAGAGAAATTAGCAGAAGAATTATCAAATTTAACTGTCATAGAGGCAGCGGACCTATCAAAAATGCTGGAAGAGAAATGGGGTGTATCAGCAGCAGCTCCTGTGGCGGTAGCTGCGGCTGCCGGTGGGGATGCGGGTGGCGCCCCAGCTGAAGAGAAAACAGATTTTGAAGTTGTTCTTGCCGCTATTGGGGACAAAAAAATTAACGTTATTAAAGAAGTTCGGGGAATTACAGGACTTGGACTCAAGGAGGCCAAGGATCTCGTCGAGAGCGCTCCTAAAACGGTGAAGGAGGGAGTTGGCAAGGACGAAGCTGAGACTTTAAAGAAGCAGCTTGAAGATGCGGGGGCTACCGTAGAATTGAAATAAGCCCGTTATAACCTTTATGGGAATGTCTAGTTTTGGCATTCCCATAAATTTGGTTAATGCTCTTTTCTGAGTTTTAGTAATTAAATTGGTTAGTTTACCATGTCTTAATTATCTGGTTGTAACTGAATAATTAAGATCTAAATGAATAGTCGGAAACAAT
>CALIMD010000062.1 GCA_938028645.1 uncultured Alphaproteobacteria bacterium | reverse complement strand
ATCACCTTTAAAGCAACGAAGTGACCCGTTTAAGCTATCGTTAAGAGACTTTAACGAATGGTGTAGCCATACTCTGCCAGCTCCACCGATCGGTCTTTCAGTGGTAGTTTTAGTATCTAGAATGTAAATTGGAATAACTGTTCCATTTTTTGAACTCGCATTCAGCGCAGGGTTATCACTTAAGCGTAGGTCCTGCCGAAACCAGTGTATGGAGGTCGTATTCGTTTTCATGAACAGTTACCTAGGTCTATTTCATTAATAAGCAATACGTTTAGATGGGATCTCTGACGCCCAAACATATTCGTTTTTATTTCATCGATCTAAGTGTTTGGCTAATTCGGTGATTAAAACCTCACCAGACTGAGCGTTAACATCGAGATGGGTAACGATACGGATTCTCCGTTCCCCGAATGCACCTATCAGAATTTCTTTCTTTGCTAAAGCTTTTGTCAGCTCCTGGGCTGTTGGCGCGGTCTCCATTACATCGAAAATAATAATATTTGTTTCTACGGGGAGAACTTTTTTTACTTTTTTGAAAGCGCTTATTCTTTGACTGAGTATTTCGGCAAGATGATGGTCCTCAGCTAAACGGGCTATATTATTATCAAGAGCGTAAATACACATTGCCGCAACGATCCCCGATTGACGCATAGCTCCACCCCATTGTTGTTTTATACGCCAGGCGCGGTCAATAAAGTCTTGTGAGCCAGCCAATGCTGCCCCTATTGGGGCTCCAAGCCCTTTTGTGAAATCTATCCACACTGAATCATAGTGAGCGCCATATTGTTTTGCCGAAATACCCGTTTTTATAACGGCATTCATGAGGCGTGCGCCATCCATATGAGTTTTAAGGCCAGCCTGATGCGCTGTAGCAGCAACTGCATCAAGTTTTTCCAATGGCCACACTGCTCCACCACTCATATTCGCTGTCTGTTCGACACACAGAAGAGAACTTATTGGGGCATAACGCGATAGTGGGCGGATTGCATCAGTTACTTGAGAGCTATCAAATGTGCCACTACTTCCATGTAATGCCCGTATCATAACGCCACTTAGCGCAGATGGTCCCCCAGTCTCAAAATTTATTATGTGCGAGTTGTACTCACATATTATCTCTTCTCCAGGTTGCGTATGAACTTTTATCGCTATTTCGTTACACATTGTTCCAGAGGGTAAAAATATAGCTGCTTCTTTTCCTAGGAGCTCGGCTGTTTTCTCACATAATTCTATAGTTGTTGGATCTTCAGATTTCTGTTCATCGCCAACGGAGCAGGTTAGAACAGTTTTCCGCATCTCCATTGATGGTTTAGTTTTTGTGTCCGAGAAAAAGTCATGCATTATTGTATCACCTACATTTTATATAATTATGATTATTTATATCGAATTATATTAAGGTGTCATTAACACCTTTAATGGCTTTAGATAAAGAACGTAATGGGAAGTGGGAAACATGCCTTTGACTTTTGTTCATCACAGGGTGACTTGTCAACCGAGGACTTGGTCGAATGTAGCAAAACGGGTGATAGACCTGAATGATTTCATGCTGAGGGATAATGATACGGCACTTTATGGATTATGGCGAAGTCAGATTGGACTTCCGCGCGACACTATTACGATAATTTCAGTGTGGCCTGATTTGGAAACAGCAAAAGAAAAGTCTGATCAAATTTGCATAGGGATGGAAATGGTATCAGCCGTTGAAACGGATATTATGAGTCCAACAATCCGGCCTAAAAATGGCAAGCGGCCTGAGCGCCAAGGTAACTATGCTTTTCGCTGGTTTGAGACTCCATTGGAAAATTTCGGTGAGTTCCTGCAGCTCTGTACTGACGCCTGGCCTGATTTCGAAAGTAGTTACGACTCTCAAATAATTGGACTTTGGAAAATTGAAAACGATGATGAGAATGTGAAAACTCTCTTGTTAACAAGGCGTCCAAGCCTCGCTATGTGGGAGAGGTCAAAGATTCCCCAAGGCAATAAAGAAGCGAAAGTTCGACAAAAACTTAGCCGTCGTTATGATTTATGTGATTGGACAACTGTTTGCACAACAACTTTAATCACTGCATCAGACGAACCAGATAATATTCGGTGGAGCTGATGGGATTTTAACTGCAATGCAGATTACAAACTAACCACAGCAGTCTAAGCCCCACTTTTTTAATCGCCAATAATTATATGGAAGCGGCGTAATGAAACCAGCGATTAACATTACTGCTACCACCCACGGTGTTAATTCGGGACCGCCCGTCAACTGGATATCAACTAGATTCATTGTAATTTCCATTGATAACATGGATATTAAGACATGCTGAGGGCCGTTCTGAAGGCCGTTCCAATATCAGTTTGACGCGAAAGAATTATAGCCTCCTATATTATGGAGGTTATCAAACCGTTGATGATAGCTAAAATCATAATGTAAAGGATGGGCCAGTTTATTTCCAAAAATTGAAAAAACGCAATTGTGCCTAGGTCACCGATAGCACAGCCAAGCAAGCACCATAACGTATTGTAGCTCGCTCTTTTCCAGGTCTGAGTAAAGTTCCATTTCAAAGCTTCTTGAAGGTCACAACTACTGATCGAACTCAACCTTTAATAATTGATAATTACTAACGAACCAGCATCGGATGTAGACTTTTTTACAAGAGTTTCATTGGATTAGTATTCTCAAAGAAGAAAATCTTTATATTTTCTTTTTAGGGGTTGCTTTTAAAGTTAGTCAGTACTAACTTCCTGTAATGGTGCCAAAACATTATGATACAGAAGATAAAAGACTGGTAGAAAGCTCTCGTTCTTCCCTATTTCCTCT
>CALIMD010000061.1 GCA_938028645.1 uncultured Alphaproteobacteria bacterium | reverse complement strand
CATGTCGTGATCACTTGATAAGTCCCTTGCGTCAGGCGAGGAGATTTACGAAGAAAAACGACGACATCCCAAACTCAGAGAATTTGACAACTAAAATATTATCCATTGAATTAGAAGCCGAACGTCTGGAACAGATGATCCTGATAAATGCCTTAAGTAAGTTCTGCAATAAACATACAGATGACGTTTGTAGTGAAGCCGAGTTAACTGTGTTAAATATGAGATCATATCTCAAAGCGATAAGCCTAGAGATGAACTCAGAGATCAAGTCAGCGGTCGAAATATTGATAAATAGCACCTTTGTAAAAGAATAGCATAGATCTCAAATCAGAATGCTTTTGGATCTTAAAAACCAATTGGAAATAAAGAATATAGCGAGAGTTAAATTATGAATGGAACCATCGAAGAAATAGGTAAATTACTTGATCTAGGTAAAGTAACTAGTTTGGAGTTAGTCACTTCCGCCTTAAAAGAAATCGATAACGATGAAGGTCAGGGGCGAACCACTTTTACTAAAACGTATGCGGGTCAAGCAAAAGCTCAGGCGATCGCAATAGATAAATTGAGAGCAGAAGGGCTCGTTCTGTCTCCGATAGCTGGCATGCCGATATCCATCAAAGATTTGTTTGATGTTGCCGGCGAAACCACAATGGCTGGTTCTCGAGTTCGTAGAAACAGTGCTCCGGCCGCAAGAGATGCGGATATCATAAAAAAATTACGTTCAGCCGGTGCAATTTTGATTGGCCGTACCAACATGACTGAATTTGCTTTTTCTGGTCTTGGTATAAACCCACATTATGGCACCCCCTTAAATCCCTGGAATAGAGCGGAAGCGCGGATTCCAGGCGGCTCCTCAAGTGGCGCGGCTGTTTCGGTAAGTGATAACATGGCTGTTGCAGGTATAGGAACGGACACAGGGGGGTCTGTCCGAATACCTTCGGCACTATGTGGCCTTACAGGATTTAAACCTACAGCCGCTCGGATTTCGACGTTGGGTGCCTTTCCTTTGTCCACAACTTTGGATTCTATAGGGCCTCTGGCGAGAAGCGTAAATTGTTGTGCCATACTCGATCAAGTTATGCGTGGCGAGATAACGGGTAACATTGCCCATAGGCCAATAGAAACATTAACTTTAGCGGTTCCTCAAACTCTGGTTTTTGATGATATTGAGGATAAGGTAGCGAACGATTTTCAGAGAGTTACGAGCCTGCTCTCTAATTTGGGTGCAAAAATAATTGATATTCCATTTGATGTTTTATTGGAGATCCCGAAAGCTAATTCAAAAGGAGGTTATGCCGCAATTGAAGCATTTGTCGCATTACATGATTTATTAAAAAGAGATGAGAACAGCTTTGACCCCAGGGTAGCTGTTCGAATCAAGCGAGGCGAACAAATGACGGCCCATGAGTATATAGAGCTTATGAATGCCAGGAGAACAATTTGCGAAATGAGCAATAAAATTACGAGAAATTTTGATGCTCTGCTGATGCCGACCGTACCAGTGATTGCCCCAGTTTTAAAAGATCTAGAGAACTCCGATGATTTTTATCATCAAATGAATTTATTAATGTTGCGTAATTGCTCATTTGGTAATTTCTTGGATAGATGTGCAGTTTCGTTACCAATTCACGAGGCAGAGACCGCGCCAGTTGGTCTTATGGTGATGGGTGAAAGTGATGGAGACACAAAACTTTTAGAAATAGCAAAAACTATAGAAACAGCCATTAAAAGATGAGATGTAGTTGACTTGGATATAGTATTTAGCGCTTTATAAATTGGCTTTTTCGTCTTTCCATCGCTTCACAGTGTTGGTCTCTATTTCAAAAAGATCAAGCGCTCGACCTATTGTATGGTCGATCATCTCGTCAAGTGATTTGGGCTTCGCATAAAAAGCTGGTACGGGCGGGGCGACGATGCCTCCCATTTCTGTTAATGCTAACATATTTTTTAAATGTCCGGAGTGCAGTGGCGTTTCTCGCACCATACAAACGAGCCGTCGGCGTTCTTTTAGAATGACATCGGCAGCCCTTGAAATTAATGTATCAGTCACTCCTGTTGCAATTTCAGCCAGAGTTTTTACCGAGCACGGCGCAATGATCATACCCATTGTTTTGAATGAACCAGAAGCCAGTGATGCGCCTATATCTTTATTCGCGTAGACAACATCGGCTAATCGATGAACATCCGCTACCTTCATTTTGGTTTCATAAGCCAACGTTATTTCAGCAGATCTTGACATTACCAAATGAGACTCGGGTCGAGATTTATCAGGCATATTTCGTATAAGATCTAACAGACGAATACCATAAATGGTTCCAGATGCTCCACTTATTCCAATAATTAGGCGTTTTTTTGCAGTATTACTCATGTCTATTCTCAAACTTGAAATTGCATTAGGAATTGTTTATTCCATATCTTCAAATATCTAAACGTAGTGCATTATTTCTTTATTAAAAACTCGCATTCGTTGGAGACAAGCTTCTAAATTATCGCTCTCTCCCCCAATCACTAAGTGTTGAAGTCCAATTTTTTCATACGCGGAGATATCCCCTAATATATCCTGCGGAGATCCCGTGAAGCTGCGTCTCTTGCCAAGAGCGTCATGCTCTGTTTGACCCAAATTATACCAAATAATATAAATTCCGCAGGCAATGTTTGCTGGATTGCGGTCGCTGGCGATAGCTGTTTCGTGGACATCTTTTAATCCATTGGCGTAACGTTCTGGCGTGTCGAATAGTGCATTTGGATTATTGCCAACTGGATACCAACCATCGCCCAACCGTCCAGCTCTCTCACGGGCCAACCGCGTTTCGCCCCCAATCCACAATGGAGGGTGAGGGGCTTGAGTTGGCTTAGGATAAAACTTCATATTTGAAAAACTGACATGGTTTCCATTATAGATTGGCGTGTCCTCGGTCCAAAGTATCTTAAATGCCTCAATATATTCATTAGCAGCAGCACCTCGCTTTTTGAAATCAGGGCCATTTAGAAGTGCTATTTCTTCCTCCATCCAACCAACACCCAATCCAACAGTGAGACGTCCCTTAGATAGTACGTCTATTGTATTGAGCATTTTGGCTGTGAGAATTGGTGGTCTATGAGGAAGAACCATCACTGATGTAAGCAAACGTATATTGCTTGTCGCGGCCGCTATGAAACTAAGAGTAGTAAGTTGTTCTAGACATTCACCATTATCCTCCGCAAACCACTTGCCTGTTTTTGTATAAGGATATAGAGAATTGACTTTGTTGGCGATAACAATGTGGTCACTGATTCCTAGGTGGGTAAAGCCTAAAAGTTCGGCCTCCTCTGCGATAATGCGAAGTGAGTCAGGTTGAGCCGCGGGCCCTCTAACGCCAAGGTGTAATCCAAAATCCATTTATCCCCCTAGTTATATAGGTTTTTCGCCAGCAATTGTGATTCTATGTGTCCTTCGTCTTTCATCGTAGTCGGCTAGTGCTTTATGCTGAACACAACGATTATCCCATAGGGCTATTGAACCAGTTTCCCAGCGAAAGCGACAGGTGAATTCATGGCGCTGGGAGTGGTTCCGTAGAAAGTCTATGATCGAGTCAGCTTCATCTGCATTAAAACCGTCTAATGTTTGTGTATGACTTCCAATATATAGAGATTTTCTTTTTGTTTCGGGATGAGTGCGGACTAAGGGATGAATAGACTCTGTAGGTATATTACCGGGGTCTCGTATTTTGGCTTGCATTGTCGGGTTTTTGGCATATCGGTCAATCCGTTTAGCTTTGCCTATTCCTCTCCGGAATCCATCGCCAACATTAAACGTTTTTACTTTGTTAAGCATGTCTTTCATGGAATGTGATAAGGTCTCATAGGCCAGGTATTGATTGGAAAACATGGTGTCCCCACCCTTTCTGGGGACTTCATGGGCGTAAAGCATGGTAGCCTTTGCGGGCTGTGGATTGAACATCTGATCAGTGTGCCAGACCGAGCCAAAAGTGTATCTATCTCCTGGTTCTTTAACGATTTCCAAGATTTCAGGGTAGTCGTCAAGACCTTTCATATAGGGGTGAAAGTGAATTTCGCCAAAACGTTGTGCAAACTTAATCTGTTCTCGTGGTGTGATATTCTGATTGCGAAAAAATATAACACAATGATCTAGCCATGCCTGATAGACTTCTTCAAATGTCTCATCATTGAGTGCATTTATTTGTGCGCCGTTTATCAATGCCCCTATATTACCTGAAATAGGTACTACCTCGATTTTTCTAAACTCCATATTGTAACATCCATTAATAATTTACTGTTCGAGCTTATCCGGATCTTTCTAATATCGCCATAAAATCATCTGATTTCTTCGGGAAAAGCATAAACAAGATTTTCGTCTGCTAGAGGCAGGACCTATGATTGATGGAATAGAATTTAAATATCGAAAAAGACAGTTTCGTTCTCGCCTTGAAGAAATACATCGAAAACATAAGTAACGGGCGTCACTCCGGCCACCTTTTTTGCTATCAAAGTTTTTTGCCTATCAACAGGAACGGTGGATAGAACCGCGTCAGCGGAGTTAGATTTACCTTCATCGGAAAAATAAATCCGCGTAAAAACATGAAGGAGTAGTCCTCGCATAAAAATCGTAACATTAATATGCGGTGCCGTCTCGGTGTCTATTTGGCCAGGTTTTATTGTTTCAAAAATATATTTGTTTTGGCTATTCACGCCAGTATCGCATCTGCCGAATCCTGAAAAATTAGAATTAGTTTTACCGGAGCTTTGTTGATCTGGATAACGCCCTTCAGCGTCTGTTTGCCAAATTTCAATCATCGCATCTGAGACGATATCTCCCGCCCCATCGAATATCCTTCCTTCCAATCGAATTTCTTCACCAATTGTGGACCCCGTTAGCAATGAATTTGACGATAAACTTGAAAGGTTAGGATAGTTGGACTGTTCGGGAGTGAGTCCATAGGAGAAAAACGGACCAATAGTTTGCGAGGGTGTTTGTTTTAAAGACATTGATCAGTTTTCCATAGGTGTCGCATTGGGGCCACGAAGAATGAAGTCGAAATTATAGCCAAGTGCAAATCCCTCTTC
>CALIMD010000060.1 GCA_938028645.1 uncultured Alphaproteobacteria bacterium | reverse complement strand
CGTAGTTTCTAAAACTAGCAATACGATCATATGCTCTCGCACACGGCTTTTAATGCTTTTCCAAGTAGCGAAAATACAGATTGGCGTTAGGAGTGCTGCGCAAATTATCAAAAACATTGAAATACCATCTATGCCCAATTGATATTTAATACCAATGTTCGAAATCCAAGACGCCTCTTCTAACATTTGAAAACCGCCACGACTGCGATCAAAATTCATCCAAATAAAAACGGATATGATTAATGTTGGGATAGTGGCCCACAATGCTAGATGCCGGCAGCTTCTGCCAACAGCTTCATCTTCACCACGGGTCAACATGATGAAGAAGCATCCAGCCAGTGGAAGAAATGTCACTATAGATAATACTGGCCAATCATTTGTCATAGCGTTAGCCCTATAAAGAGTAACAATGATATAAAATGAATACGATACTCCCAAATAGCATCGCGGTACCGTAATAGCTGATAAACTGATGTTTAATGCCAGTAAACAGGATTTTTATTTGTTTGATATTTTTATGCAAACTGCATTGGCACAATAAACCCGATATGACGGAATAAAGTTCATTATAAAATCGGAGATGAGTACGAGAGGCAGCATATGATATAAGCATTTTATAGAGTTTCTCATAAGAGTTTTTTACACGACTTCCTGCCAATAACGTTTGGCAATTGTTAAGTAAACCAATCCGTAACTCCGGTTTTAAAATATATAAAAAATAAGCTATCACTATTCCACAGAAAAAACTGATGACTAGAGGAACATCAAATCTTGTTAATTTTTCTATGTTTTCCGAATCTGTCTCTAGTCTCATTGGACTTGGGATAACGTTGCCCCAAACCGTAGAAGAAATATCTCCAAATACAGTATTAAACCCTCCCGTTCCTGCAAATAAAGTAAGAAAGCTTAAAAAGATTAGTTTAACTTTAAATATCCAAGAAACTTTATTTATTTTTGTGTTTACCTCCTTTGTGTTTCCATTTGCGTTGCACCAAATGATTAATAAAATCTTGAACCCAAGGAAAGCTACCATAGCAATCACTAATAAACTGGCGTAAAACACAAAAGTACCAATCGAGGTGTTTTGGCGTAGTGATGCTTCTAATATTATTATTCCCGAATAATATGCAGATAAAAATGGAAATCCGATTAAACTCAATAACCCTAGACTGGCTGAAATATAGAAAATAGGCGACCAGTTCTTGTACTCTACGGGTTTTCCTTTATTCATATCGGAAAAAATGCATGGGTTTAATGCGCCACTTGAAAAAAGTAAAAGTGCCACAACAAGTATGACGTTTAAGAAATGGAAAATTCCTCCAATATATGCAGAGGCTCCGCAAGCTGCAAAAATGTATCCTAATTGGGAAAGAATTAAACAAACTATCATGCGTCCCAAGTCATGGCATAATAAAGCCCTAACAAGAAACAGACTAGACACAAGTAGGCCAACAATAGAGAGACCGATTAAAATATTTGGTGTCCGTTCTATCATTGGAGAAAAGCGTATCAAAATGAAAACACCCGCCAAGCCCATACTCACCAGATGGATGAAGGTAACTAACGCAGGATTGATCAAAGATTCCTTTATAAACCATCTTTGAAAACTAAGTTGCGCGCATTTCGTAATGGCAGCAAAAATCAACAGAATATTCAAAACAGTTAATGCGTCTAGACTACTTCCTAAAAGTTCTAATTTAACATTCTGAGCAATAGAGATGACATAAAACATCTCATCAAATATTATGGTATCATATGATATATACGCAGCCACTAAAACAAACAGGAGAGCGAGGTTGCCTACTCGGTCAACAGCAAACACTTTGATTGCCGTTGCCCGTGATAAATCCTTCCTTGACGATATTAAGAGAAGACAAGAAATGACTCCAATAAGCTCCCATCCCAAATATAATTGGAGGAAATTATTAGCAGATAAAAATAAAAATACTGCGATAGTAAGGACTGGAAAATAAAACAGCAAATTTTTGCTATAGCATACACGAGTTTTTTTCCAAATTAAATGTAGGTGAATAAACACCAATGCTAATGAGAAAATCGATGTCATTAACAGTGTTAAACTATCAAATCTTAATAAATAGTTTGCAACGAAAGAACCTGTTTTTATCCATGTGATTATCTGGATGCTCTCGAACCCTTGGCTGTAAATCATTTCAATCATTCCGCCAAGGCTTACAGAAAACGTAGCCAATGCCAGTCCACAGCTAACGCCATGAATGACCCGTCGGGTAAAAAATCGTGACCTCAAGAGAAAAATCGATGCTAATAATGGAGCAAAAAAAATGCATGCATACATCGGTTAAATCAGTCGTTAATTAAGTTTTGGTCTTCAAAAATTCGAAGACCTTTTTTTCGAAACGCTGCTATTACAAGAGCCAAACCAATAACGGCGCTGACAGCCGTAATTATTAAGATATAAAAAGTAAATGTTTGTCCATCTAAACTCTTATTGAAAAAGGAAAACGCAATGAAAGTTATGCATATCGCCACTATCATCAACTGAACCGAGATAAAGATATTAGGTACACTTTTCGGTTTAAATATAAGACCGAGAGCCCCTAATATGAAGACCCCCGATGCTAACAACAAGTAATGTAATAAGGATATTTCGAACATCATCAACTACTGTCACTATTACTATGATTCTGTTCTAAGCCTAGGATATTCTTATCCCTTCTCAGAGTTTCGCTTTTCTTTATCGTCAACACCACAAAGCCAATAACAGTAATTAACAAGATCAACATGGTCCCTTGTGAAATATAAAAATAATCCACGTATAATTTCTCTGCCAATGTATGTATCGATGAAAAAGAGAAAGCGTTAGCACTTAATAGGGCTGAATGTATTGACGATAATCGAGCAAATAAATAGGCAACAAACCAAACAGATGATTCTATAAGTAATATTAAAGTAACACTTGCGCTAAGTTTTGAATATTGCGCTACAACTTTGCGCATTTGAAATAAATTCAAATCAAAAATCAATATACCACAAAAAAATAAGCCAGTTGAAATGATCAAATACAGTATTAACAACGTCACCGAAATCAGTATTGCATCAAGCAAAACAAAAAGCGCCGCCACATTAAACATAATCGCGAACAAGAATATGATAGAACGAATAGGGTCACGTGCTGTTATTGAAAGAACCGAAAATGCCACAATAATAGAAGCTAAAAGGAAGAAAGTGAGTGCATTGGTCATTGCAAATAGCCCTGGATCAGGAATAACAAACTTAAGACTCACTGCCTACCAAGTTCAGTCGTCAACTTATACGCAACTAACGTTCGCTACTAAATCTCTTTTTACGAGACATTCTAACCTGTGTTATACAAGATTATCTATTTTTCGTCAAAAAGGGATGGTCGTGCCAGCTTAAAAGAGAGTAGGTCCTATAAATACTGATGGAATAGATGGGTCAACTATTTTTGATCGACAACGCACAAACATTATCCACCAAAGTCATCTAACATAATGTCTTCACCATCAACTCCAAGATCTAATAACATGTTAATACACGATTGATTCATCATCGGTGGACCACACATATAAAACTCACAATCCTCAGGAGCTGGATGATCTTTTAAATACTCGTCAAACAGAACATTATGAATAAACCCTGTATGTCCGGTCCATTCGTCTTCTTCCATCGCATCAGATAATGCTACGTGCCAGGTAAAGTTCTTATTCTCTGCTTGTAATCTGTCAAAGTCATCAACATAGAACATTTCGCGCTTTGAGCGGGCACCATACCAAAAAGTAATTTTTCTATCCGTTTTGATTCGATCTAGCTGATCAAGAAGATGGCTCCGCATGGGTGCCATCCCAGCCCCACCACCGACAAACACCATTTCTTTCTTAGTTTCTCGGGCAAAAAACTCGCCAAACGGTCCCGAAATAGTAACTTCATCACCGGGCTTCAAATTAAATATGTAGGATGACATTTGCCCAGAGGGAATACCAGTTGATCCAGGCGGCGGTGAAGCTATACGAACATTTAACATAATAATGCCCTTTTCTTCAGGGTAGTTGGCCATCGAATACGCTCTTTCAACCGGTTCTGTCACCTCTGAATTAAAGTCCCAAATTTTAAATCGGTCCCAATCCTCGTGATATTCTTTAGCAACATCAAAATCTCTGTAAGAGAGTGAATACGCTGGTGCCTCAATTTGAATATACCCACCTGCCCTGAAATCGACATCTTCTCCCTCAGGGAGCTCTAGAACAAGTTCTTTAATAAAAGTGGCAACATTCTCATTACTACGAACCCTACAAACCCATTTCTTTACACCAAATACTTCTTCAGGAACTTCAATCTCCATATCTTGCTTAACTGCAACCTGACACGATAGGCGATCACCGCATGCTGCATCTCTTTTTGTAATATGTCCCTCTTCAGTAGGTAGAATAGAACCACCACCGGAGTGTATTTTCACTCTACATTGCGCACATGTCCCACCGCCCCCGCAAGCAGACGGAACAAAGAGTTTCTCTGCAGCTAAGGTTTGGAGTAACTTGCCACCAGCTGGAACGCTGACAGTTTTTTCTCCATTAATGGTAATATTTACGTCACCGGTAGAAACTAATTTACTCTTCGCAAACAT
>CALIMD010000059.1 GCA_938028645.1 uncultured Alphaproteobacteria bacterium | reverse complement strand
TGGCTCTACACCAGATGAGCGCGCGAAAACAAGAATGTGGACCCGGCGTGTCGAGCAAAAAGTTACTGAGAATATTTATGCAGGGTTTCGGTTTTCTGAAGGCCTTAAATTATTTGAAAATAGAATGAGATGCTTGCCAGAAGCAGCGGATGGCTTTAAAGCAGCTGGCCAGGACGGATTGGCTTGGTTGGATAAGCAGATAGGTAGCAAAGAATTTATTTGTGGAGATAGCATAACAATAGCGGATCTTGTCCTTTATTGCTGTGTCGACTTTGCTTCAGGAGTTGGGCAATCTATGGATACGACACTTGGCAATTTAAAATCATGGTTCGCGAGAGTTGAAAGCAGGCCCAGCGCGGCCGAAAGCTTGCACCCCGCAGCGGAAAAAGTGGGTATGAGAGGATGAATGTGAATTTTTGACCTGAATGATTAATTTCTATTTTCAGATATACTGGAAATACATCTCTTATTCTTTTAATTAAAGTATTCCTGACTTAGATAGAAAACAAACTCTAGGCTTAGGTTCAAACTTTCGAACTGGGGATAGTTGTATGGGTTCATTTCTAGAAAGTTTGGATCCCAATTCATATAACAAATTAGGAATCCTTGGAACTTTTGACATAATAGTATTGGGAGGGGGGCCATCGGGAATTGCTGCTGCAACAACAGCCGCTGAGGCTGGCCATAAGACCCTTCTTATAGAGCGGTTAGGGTTTTGTGGTGGCGCCGCTGTGTCTGGTATGTCGGGTACCATCTGTGGTCTTTATAATTCTGTAGAAGACCCTCAAGCCGCACAACCTCAGCAACTTATTTTTGGTTTCGCAGAACGCATGCGATCGGCGCTTGATTTGCAAGGTGGTCTAACAGCCCCCCAAATTTATGGAAAAACTTGGGTCGCTACGCATGATTGTGCAACATATAAAAAAGTTGCTACCGACCTTTTGCGCAATTCAGGCGTTCAGATCCTTTTTCATTCAGAGATGATTGATGTATTGGCGCAAAATAATATCATTGAAGGATTGGTTCTTCATACGAAGTCGGGTTTTACCAAAGTCTTGGGTGGGCGTTTTATAGACTGTAGTGGTGACGCGGACATAATTTTTAGAGCAGGGTTGAGCACTACAAAAGGTAATAACGGTGTCATTCAAAACCCATCAATGATGTTTAAGATAGGTAACGTAGATATAGCTAGATATCTGAAGTATTGGGGAGATGATACTATCTCTCCACCAAAAGTAGTGAAGAAACTTGAGGAAAGGGAGGACTTAATTCGGAAAAAGGTATGGCTTTTTCCAACTGTTAATCCCGGAGAAGTTCTGGTCAATGGCACAAAAATAACCGGTTTTGATGGACGAGCACTTGATGTTACTGACCCGCTAGATCATTCAGAGGCGGAGCAATTTTCTATCTACCAGGCAAAAGCGTTTTTTAACTTTTTAAAAGAAGAAATTCCCGGTTGTGAGAATGCGTACTTCATTGACTACGCTCAAGAGGTAGGTGTTCGACAAACGCGTTCCATCAGTGGTGTAAAAAGGCTTACAAATGAAGATGTTGTGAATGGCAGAAAACTAAAAGACACAATTGCCCGGTCAAGTTGGCCAATTGAATTACATTATGGATCTAAACCTAAAACGGAGTGGTTAATCGACGATTATTATGATGTACCTTTTGGCGCCCTAGTACCCTCTAGCGGTCACAATGTAATAGTCGCTGGTCGCTGTTTAAGTGCAGAGCATGAAGCTCTTGCGAGTTGTCGTGTTACCGCACAGTGTTTTGAATATGGTCGTGCAGCCGCTATGGCAACCGATTTATCATTAAAGTTTGATATAAATTATCAAGACATAGATGGCACGGATATTAACGCCCTTATGAATCAAGACTATTTCAGAGATAAAAAATCAGTATTTTAGAGAAAAGATGCGGTTAGAACTTTTACTTTTGAATTTGGTCCGTTGCTGAAGTCTTTCTAGAATGCTTAGCTAAGGAGTAAAAAGATGAAGAAAATCTCGGTGGCTGGTATCGAACTTGACATAGATATTCGGGGAAATGGCCCCCCTATGCTTTATCTGCATCCAGAACATTACGCCCATCTTCATGAACCCTTCATAAATAAATTGGCAGAACATTGGAGAGTATTTGTGCCGCGTCACCCTGGTTTCGACGGACGCCGGCCTCCTTCACAATTCCGAAATGTTGGTGATCTCTCATATCTTTATTTGGATTTACTGGATCAAATAGATTTGGTTGAAGTTACGTTGCTTGGTGCTTCTTTTGGTGGATGGATTGGTCTTGAAATGGCGGTTCGTAATACAACGCGTCTTAAGTCCTTGGAATTAATTGCACCACTAGGTATTAAATTAGGTGGCAGAGAAAAATTCGATTTCGCAGACCTTTCGGCGTTGCCGGATGACGAAGTAGCCAGTGCTCTATTTTCTGAGACGTTTGTTGACTTGGGCAAGTTTAATGAGACACAATTACTTGGCGTTGCTAGGGATCGTGAGTTCCTAGCGTATTATGGTTGGAAACCCTACCTCCATAATCCCTCTTTAGCGTATTGGTTGCATCGGATTGATGTACCTATCCGATTAATCTGGGGCGAAAATGATGGGTACGTCAAAA
>CALIMD010000058.1 GCA_938028645.1 uncultured Alphaproteobacteria bacterium | reverse complement strand
GACTTGGCTATTAGGCTCTGCACCAAATTTTGTAGCCGCACTGGAAAATAGCTTTGCTTCTGAACTAACCTGTGCATGAACCTCCAGTCCAATAACAATCTCCCAGTCGCCTGTCTCTCCTTTTAAAAGTTGTGCCATTTTAGGCTCCCCCAACAGGACGAGACTTAAAGCCTGCCATTCCTTCTAAGGCTCCCCCAACTCGAAGGACTAATTCCTCGTCAAACATTTTACCAATGATTTGCAACCCTAATGGCAACTTGTTTTTTGATAATCCGACGGGCACCGATATAGCTGGCACTCCAGCTAAGCTAGCAGGCACAGTAAAAATATCGTTTAGATACATTTTTATTGGATCATCATCATTCTCTCCAATAGCAAATGCATCGGATGGCGCTGTGGGAGTTAACAGAACATCAACATTGTCAAATACCAAATCAAAATCCTGTTTGATAAGAGATCGTACCCGCTGAGCTTTTAGGTAATATGCATCATAATACCCAGCAGAGAGAACATAGGTACCAATTAATATCCGTCGTTTAACCTCGGCACCAAAACCAAAGCTGAGTGTTTTTTCATACATGTCGTCTAGGTTATCACCTTCTATTCGCAGTCCGTATCGAACACCGTCATATCGAGCCAAGTTAGATGATGCTTCGGCGGGTGCAATTATGTAATAAGTCGGAAGGGCAAATTTCGTGTGTGGCATACTTACATCTACGATGGTTGCTCCGGCGGTGCGGAGCATTTCCATTCCAATTTCCAAAAGCTTTTCTATTTCTGAGGGCATCCCATCCAACAAATACTCTCTCGGCACTCCAATTCGAAGCCCGCGCACATCATTGGTTAACGCCCTCTCAAAATCGGGCACTTGTAGGTTCGCAGAAGTAGAATCTTTTGGATCATGCCCCGCCATGGCTTTTAGCATAATAGCTGCATCATGCACGGTTCTTGTTAATGGTCCAGCCTGATCTAACGAAGAGGCGAAAGCTATGGTTCCCCAACGAGAACAGCGCCCATAGGTTGGTTTGAGCCCCACAACACCGCAAAAACTACCCGGTTGCCTTATGGAGCCTCCGGTGTCTGTTCCCGTCGCAGCAAGCGCAAGTCGGGACGCAACGGCTGAGGCTGAACCCCCAGATGATCCCCCGGGCACAAGAGGAATTTTTTTTCTATCGTCACTCCGCCACGGGTTTTCGACAGCCCCAAAATAGCTCGTCGTGTTCGCTGATCCCATCGCAAATTCGTCCATGTTACACTTACCAAGCATAACTGCGCCATTTTCCCACAAATTTTCTGTTACGGTAGACTCGTAAGTTGGAATGAAACCGTTAAGAATATGCGACCCCGCGGTGGTTAGAACGCCATCGGTACAAAAAAGATCTTTTATTCCAATTGGAATACCGTCCAGCGGCAAGGCATCGCCCGAGTAAATACGGTCATCCGACTTACTGGCCATATCCAGTGCCTTTTCGGGAGTACTTGTGATGTAGCAATTTAGATGGTCATTAGAACTCATTACGTTGAGGTAAGTCTCTGTTAATTCTACCGCTGAAACTTCTTTTTTTTGCAAAGCGCTTTTAGCAGACGCCAAATCTAGATCTAAAATACTGCTCATTATTCCACGACCTTCGGTACAGTGAAAAAATTAGATGCCCGATCTGGAGCATTGCTTAATACTCGGTCTGGATAGTTCCCATCTGTTACCTCATCCATTCTTTCTGGCAAAGAATGGCCGGTAACACTCGCTAGAGGCTCAATATTTGAAACATCGACTTCGTCAAGTTGCTCAATCCAAGTGAAAATTTTATTCAGTTCTTCAGCAGTCTTTTCGAGCTGCTCATCATCCAGTCGAAGACGCGCCAGTTGAGCTACCCGTCTTACTGTCCCTTTATCCAATGACATCCATTAAGCCTTTTTTTAGATCGGTTAAAAGTATAAAGTTCCTGAAACTGCGTTATACCCGGTTTATTTAACGAAAACTATGCCTCTGGCGCAATGCGTACGAATATATTTTGTTAAAATATTGTTTCATCAAAAAGGTCACAACTAATGGCAACTGACAAACTAAATTTCTATAGTCCGAGCCAATTGGCTGAAAATATGAACGAAAGTATGCGATTACTTGGTGTCGACCTAGGGAGTAAAACAATTGGATTAGCCGTATCCGATCCATCACTGAAAATTGCTAGCCCAATCACTACCTTAAAACGCTCCAAAATGAGTAGCAATGCAACAGAGTTTTCAAAGATTATAAAAGATTACCAGATTGGCGGAATAGTGGTAGGGCTACCTATCAACATGGATGGAACAGAGGGACCTAGAGTTCAAGCAACACGTGATTGGTCCCTTGATCTTGCCAAAATACTCATTATGCCAGTGGCATTCTGGGATGAGAGATTGAGTACTGTGGCGGTTGAACGAATGATGTTAAAGGCAGATATGACCCGAAGTAGAAGGGCATTAAAAATAGACCAAGCTGCAGCTGCTTATATCTTGCAGGGAGCTCTTGATAATATTGGGATGCAAAGTTCTAGAAATCAAACCCCATCGACTAAATAGCGGCTTATTATATTTCTCTGTATCTGTTGTGTTCCTTCAACAATTTGAAGAACCTTTGCATCTCTAAAATAGCGATTAATAGGGTAATCATCTGAAATGCCTGCAGCGCCAAATAATTGTACCGCGTCCGTCGCTACCTGCATCGCTGTATCGCTCGCGTGGCACTTAGCCACAGCAGCCTCCATGGCC
>CALIMD010000057.1 GCA_938028645.1 uncultured Alphaproteobacteria bacterium | reverse complement strand
AGTCCATCTTTAGTGAAGCCGGCGGGCACGCTTAAGGCTGGATGTCCAGTGATTGTTATTGCGTATGCTATACTTAACCACTCCACATAATTAGAAAACTTATATTCGCCTAGTTCGGCAACAAATCGTTGTTCAATCGGATATGGTGGAACAATCGTTGCGGGGCTCAAAAGCAGATCGTACTCTTCAAAAAAAGTGATAGCTCTATTTAGATATCGTGCCCTCGCCAGTTCGACCCTAGCGAAGTCGTCAACTGTTATCTCGGCGGCGCGCTCAATGTTCCATATCACTTCTGGCTTCAAGAGATCTTTATTGGTATCAAGCAGCGCTTTCTTCCCTACATAAAATGACATGGCGCGCCATGTTTGAAATATATCCTGTACATCACTGAAGTCGGGATGAGCTTCTTCAACAATGCAGCCGAGTTGTTCAAACCTTTTAGCTGCTTTTTCGCAGATCTCGGCTACCTCCTCATCCACAGGCGTCACTCCAAGGTCCTTAGAAAACGCAACCTTCTTTGGCTTTGTGCGCGATTTAACTGCATCTAAATAACTAGTCGCTGTTCGTGGTAAAGAAATAGGATCCCGTGGATGATGGCCAACCATTGCATCTAAAAGTAGAGCAACATCGGGCACGTTCCTTGCCATTGGCCCAGACACGCTCAAGGGTTGACCCGGAATTCCAAATAAATCCGGGGGAAATGATCCCTCACCGGCTGCTCCAAACGCGACCCGACCAGGGCTAGGACGTAGCCCAACAACGGAGCAAAAACTTGCTGGGTTTCTCAAAGAGCCTCCAAGATCTGAACCACTTGCGATCCATGCTTGTCCTGTAGCCAAGGCTACTGCGGATCCGCCAGAGGAGCCAGCACAACTTTTACTCGTATCCCAAGGATTTAATGTCGCCCCGAATACCTCGTTGAACGTATTAGCGCCAGCTCCAAATTCCGGGGTATTGGATTTTGCGTAAACGAGTGCACCTTCTTTTTCAACATTTTCGACTAGGCAGTCAGAACGTTTTGGCACAAAATCTTTGTATACTGGGGAGCCCCAGGTGGATTTCACGCCTTGAACTGGAGTAAGATCTTTTATCGCAATTGGTAAGCCTGCCAATACACCCCTTTCTTCTAGCGGTTTTTGCATCAGTTTTTCAGCTTCAGATTTTGCTCGGGAAAAACATCGTGTAGGAAGAGCATTAACATCCTCATCGATTTCATTCACACGCGTTTCAAGTGCGGTGAGGAGTTCTATTGGGCTAACTTCATTCTTTTTTAAAAGATTAACCACCTCATTAGCAGTCATTGTTATGAGATCTCTATCTGATTGTTTCATTTAACGTCCAATCAATATTCATGATTTAATATTATAAAACACATCTAATCTTTATTTGCCGTTCATTGGAGGACTGGATTCTCATCATCCTTTTCGGAGGGAAGGGCTGATGTCGGTGATGCATGATGATGAACCATCTTCCAAGTATCACTCTCTTTAAGAAACATATTAGTTGCAACGGTAACTCCGCCACCTATCAGTTCAAAGCAGGTCACATAGCAAATATTGTCTGTGAGAAAGTGGGTTTTAGCATCTTTGCATACGATCTTGGGGGAATTTGGCGATGATAAAATATCTGTCCAACTGCGCATAACGTCTTCCCGACCGTAGAGGGGAGGCCATCCCGGGTGGATGCAAACCACTTGAGCGTTTGAGGCCCAAAGGGTTTCTAAGGCTACAATATCGCGAGAAATGAAGGCGTTGTAAAACGCATCATTAGCAAAAAGTACCTCGGCTTTGTCTCGCATTATTACTCCCATTTAGGCCCCACATTTATAAACGCTTTTAATAAGTAGCTCTGCCACCAGAAACGTCAAAAACACCGCCAGTACTAAACGAGCATTCTTCCGAAGTTAGCCATGTTATGAGGTTTGCGATCTCGTCTACTGTGCCAAATCTTCCAATAGGGATCTTGGATAGCATGAAATCTATATGCTCTTGGCTTATTTGGTCAAAAATTTCCGTCTTAACCGCTGCTGGAGTAATGCAATTAACCGTTATTGGAGTATGTGCCAATTCCTTTCCAAGCGATTTTGTTAATCCTATTACGCCTGCTTTTGCAGCACTATAAGGCGATGCATTAGGATTGCCCTCTTTCCCGGCAATGGAGGCAATGTTCACAATACGCCCATAATTCTTTTTCAATAAAAAAGGAACAATTGCTCGGCAACATAGAAAAGTGCCGTTCAGATCAATATCGACAACCTTTGTCCACTCGTCGACAGGGTACTCCCATGTTTTAAAATTTGGCCCAGCAATACCCGCACTATTAACTAGGATATCCACTCCGTCCATTTCGCCATTACTGGCATTGGCGGCTGCTTCGACAGACTCCCAATTAGTAATATCGACTACCTGAATATCTATAGGTGTTGAAAAATCAGACCTTACCTGTTCAAGGCGCTCCCTATCCATATCCCAGAGAGAGACTTTCGCGCCACTGGCATTCAACCGCTTTGCAGTAGCTAACCCTATTCCACGAGCTCCTCCCGTTATAACGGCCGCTCGTCCTGTATAATCATGGGTGA
>CALIMD010000056.1 GCA_938028645.1 uncultured Alphaproteobacteria bacterium | reverse complement strand
TCGGAAGATTTCTCTTTGGCAACAACAAATAGTTTGTCGTAAACTCCAATTAACCCCTTTAAAGCTAAAGCTTCTCTATTACCTATCACGGGATATAATTCTTCTATTGCTTTATGCCCTTTCTCTTTATACTGACTAGCCTTTTCCGATAATATTTGAGCTAAATTAAAAATCTTTTGTGACTTATTGACTACTGCATTTTGGATGGTTTTTCTGGTTAAGCCTGCCTCCTTTAAAACCTCATCTGGAATAGTTATTAACCTAGTTGAACCCACTGCATCTTTAGCAAGATCGCGAAGGATATGAACAATATAGCAATAAATAGCTAAATTTTTTGCATAATATCTGGGACTTTCTTCCAGATTATAAGTGTAGCCCTTAGATGGTTTATAGGACGAAGCTGATATATAAATATATATAGAAGCTGGAGAAACAGTGGCCCCCTCACAATAATGAATAAAGTCATTCCACGTCCTCATAGGACTTTCTAAAATATCCTTTGTTAGGGAACAAGCAAGCTCTTCCCACTGAGTGATACCCATATCGCTTTTACCAACGGTATTCTGCAATCCAGTGATAACCCGGGGGTCTAATGGACCTTTTGTTTCATCATCTAAATCGCATACCTGTTTCAACCAACTTTTCAAGATATTCTGATACCTTCCACGTATTACTTGCCTTTCATTTGGGTCAAGAACCAGAAACTCATCATCTACAATGTCATCAATAATTCTCATGGCAGCATAAGATGCGTAAAAAAATTCTCTTTTTCTAATTGGTAACAAAGTAGCTGCATAGCTGAAATTTGCATTAGCCCTTCTGGCTACGTCTCGACAAAATGCCAGGCTCTTTTTAATAGAAACTATTTTGTCCAATACTTTTACACTCCCCACGTTATGCGAAGGCGACCAAATTTATCTTGTACATATTTTAATGGAACTCTTAAATTTTCAGTTTTTATTTGTTTTTATCGTTGAGCCCTTATTTAGGCATTTCATCTTGAGGAGCTTGCAGTCCGCTTTCATCTTCTTCACCTCGCTTTAAATTCACATACAGCAAAAGTGGAACCGCTATAAACACCGATGAATATGTTCCTATACAAACGCCCCAAATCATAGCAAGAGCAAAGTCAGCAAGAACAGCCCCACCAAAAAAGAAAATTGAAAACAACGCTAACAAAGTCGTAAGTGATGTCATTGTCGTTCTGGACAATGTTTCATTTATCGACATGTTAAACAATGACACTAGATCAAGCTTTTTATACTTTCTGAGGTTTTCTCTCACACGGTCATAAACTACAACGGTATCGTTAATCGAATAACCCGCTATTGTTAAAATGGCCGCAACAGTTGCTAAATTAAATTCGTAATGAAGTATCGCAAACAATCCGATAGTGGTTATGATATCGTGGGTCAATGCTATCAGCGCGCCCACACCAAATTGCCATTCAAACCGCATCCAAATATAGATAAGAATGGATAATAGCGCTAATCCAACAGCTAAAAGTCCCGCCTCTTTTAATTCTTCTCCAACAGTAGGTCCAACAAACTCTGTCCTTCTATAATCAATAGACGAACCTAAGGTCGCTTTCACTAATTCTATAGCAGCTATTTGTTCCTTTTCAGCACCATCTTGTCGTTGAATTCTTATTAAGATATCCGTGTCTTTTCCAAATCTTTGGATATTGACCTCACCCAATTTCAATTTCTCTAATTCGGCACGGATATCTGAGATATCCATATTTTTTTCAGAACGGACTTCCATAAGAATTCCACCTCTGAAATCGATACCAAAATTTAGTCCATAAACTAACAAACTGAATATTGAGCCGATAATTAGCAAAAACGAAAAAGTGAACGCCGTTAAACGAAATTCTGCAAAAGGAATTTTTGTATTGGGTCGGATTAAACGAAGAGGTTTAAACATACGAAACCTATCTGATTAAATTGGAATTACGTCTGGCTTACGTCGGCGCAACCAAACAACTATTAGCAGACGAGTTAACATAATTGCAGTGAACATCGAAGTTAATATTCCGATAGCTAATGTGACGGAAAACCCCTTTATAGGTCCAGATCCAAACGAATAGAGACACAATGCAGCAAATAATGTGGTAAGATTAGAGTCAATTATGGTTGTTAAAGCTCGCTTGTACCCAGCATCAATCGCAGAAATAGGCGTTCGTCCCAAGGCCACTTCTTCTCTTATTCGCTCAAAAATTAAAACATTTGCATCTACTGCCATTCCGATGGTCAGAACTATACCAGCGATACCTGGGAGTGTTAATGTAGCTTGAAGCACGGATAATGCGCCAACTATCAAAACAATGTTAAAAAATAACGCTATATTGGCAAAGATTCCAAACAGGCCGTAACAAATAATCATGAAGATAACGACTAGACAAATCCCGATCACACTTGCCATTTTTCCCGCTTCTATCGAATCAACACCTAAACCGGGTCCGACCGTTCTTTCTTCTAAAACAGTCAAGGGAGCAGGAAGAGCCCCAGCCCTTAGCAAAAGAGCTAAATCGTTAGCTGACCTAACGGTAAAATTGCCCGATATAATGCCTGTACCGCCAAGAATAGGCTCTCGTATTACGGGAGCACTTATAACCTTATTGTCTAAAACAATTGCGAAGGGACGATTTACATTTTTAGTGGTAACTTTACCGAATTTTTTGGCTCCAGAGGTATCAAACCTAAAACTAACAACTGGTTGTCCGTCCTGAAAGGTTGCTTGAGCATCTATTAGATGTTCACCACTTAGCATCACTCTCTTTTTTATAACATATGCTTGAGGCTCGCCATCTTCCGCCATCGCGGCCCTGAGAACTTCGGAACCGGGAGGCGTTCGGCCAGCCATTGCTTCGCTTGCGCTTGTTGTGACATCCACTAATCGAAAGACCATCTTAGCCGTTTGCCCTAGCAAAGCTTTAACCCTCTCTGGGTCATCTACACCGGGCAGTTGAACTAGTATCCTGGACTCTCCCTGACGTTGAATGGTTGGTTCTCTAACCCCTGTTTCGTCTATTCTTCTGCGAACTATTTCAATGGATTGCTGTAATGCTGCAATCTTTCGACTCTTGATACTTTCATCCTTTGGTGTAATCTGGATATTACCAGCCCCATCCATGATCACGTTATTAGCT
>CALIMD010000055.1 GCA_938028645.1 uncultured Alphaproteobacteria bacterium | reverse complement strand
AGACATATGAGTATAGAAAAAGCAGAACTTCTCAATCAGAACCTCAAAAACCAGATCACATCTATACAATTAAATCAGAGAGAGTTAACGCATCTTAAAAAAGACGCACAGATAATAAGAAAGTTTGCTCAAGAACGGTATGAGGCTATTGATTTGTTGGAATCTGTTAGTAAAGCAGTGCCAGACTCAGCCTGGTTGAGTCGTTACTCCACGTCAAATAATACTATTACACTCCACGGGTTTGCCGAAAATGCTTCAGAGGTTTTGACTGAATTAGCAAAAATTAAAACTTTATCTGCACCCACTTTACAATCACCCATTATAAAAGATGTTTCGAAAAACCTTGAACGGTTTCATATCAGGGCAAAAATATTATGATGCCGGTAAGGCAAAAAATAAAACCCATGAACCCCTTTACTGCATGGGGGTTATTGGGCTTGGTACTGTTTGCAATCTGGCTCGGCGGTTACCAGACAGTCGCACAATACGCTAGCCAACAAAAAGATTATTTGTCACAGATTCAAATTCTAATTCAAAAACAACAAAGTCTTATTGCTAGAGCTAATTTAATAGAAGAGGCATTGACTAAAGCGAAGCTGGATAGGCAGAAAATCAAATACCTGATAGACCCAAGAAAGGGAAACCCTATAGCTGTCTATCAATCGCTAATCAGAAAATTGGCAAAAGATAATGGATTACAACTAACAAAAATCCAAATCCCCAAAGTCAATAAACAAAGTCACCTGCAGATGCTTTCTATTAAAGTAGACGGTATTGCGTCGATTGAAAACGTGAGAGATTTTCTGAAAAAAACGGCTGTTCTGACCCCCTTGATTAGAATAGACAGCTTAGAACTCATTTCACTTAGTCGTGATCCTTATAACACGCGACTTAATATTTCGCTTAAGGCGACGGCATTAACGGATCATAAAAGATGAGGCGGCGGCAGTATTTTTTATCAATAATTTTTGTTTGTCTTGCGATAGTGATCATATTGCCTTGGTGGAAAGGCGACCCATCTAGGTTTACTCCTACTAAAAATAAAAAGGGCACTCTAACCCAATTAGTATTTCAGTTACCTGAATACGAAGAAAAAGGTTTTAAAGCAATAATTCAGCGCCCTTTATTCAATCCCAAACGACGGCCTTCTGAGAAAACTCCGATCTTACCCGCCAGAGAAATGAATCGCTCGACCCTTTTAAAACTCAAAATAAAGGGTATTGTTGCCAGCGGAAGAAAAAAGATGATCCTTGTGGAAAAAAATAATAAAACACTAGAGCTTTATTTAGGAGCTAAACTGGATGGTTGGATTTTAAAAGACGTTGAGAGCGATTCGGTAATATTTTCCGATGGAAAAATAGAAATAGATCTTCTTAAAATGAATCGAAATGCTGAAAAGCAGGCAACATCCAGAAATACAAGGTGGTTACCAAAAGCTAGGCAAAGCAAATGATTTCAAGAAAAGTAATAATTGGCGGAATTATAGTACTCGCGCTTACTTCCTGTAAAACGCTGCCAGAACATAAGAAGTCGGATCCCGACCGAACTGCTTTAATTACATCTTCTGAAACCTCTCAGATTTCAAAGGGCGTATCAACGAGACTGAAGGCGCAGGTTGCTTCAAAAGATAGGTCGCAAAATACGTTTTTGAATAAGATATATACTCCAGTTTTAGATAACATGCCGTCTTCATCAAAAGAAAAATTGCAGAAGTATGAAGAGGCGGGAGATTTATCCGTAGAATTAACCAAGGTTGATATTAAACAAGCGATAAAAATAATTCTTGGCGATATACTAAGGCTCAATTACGTGCTTCATCCAAATGTTCAAGGTTTAGTTACTTTAAGGACAGTCCGACCAATAACAAAAAAGCAGATGCTGGGTCTCCTAGATGCCGTACTGGAAGCACATGATCTCATGGCAGTTCATGGAGATGGAATAGTTCAAATCATTCCTTCTTCAGGCAAAAAAGATGCGAAAGTTGCACACTTGCTCAAACAAACCAAAGCCGGGTTTGGAGTTGAGATTATTCCTTTAACAAATATTCCAACAGGGAAAATGCTGAAACTACTTGCACCAGTAGTGGAGAAAGATGATGTTATTGACTTATCCGGCACAAATAATCTTTTGCTTATATCAGGAATTAAAAAGCAAAGGATAACTATCAAGAAATTGATTGAATTACTCGATGTAGATGCAATGGCATCACAATATGTGGCGATAGTTAGTCTGCGAAACACAAAACCAGAGGTAATGATTTCTGAGCTTGAACAAATCCTAAACCCAAGAGGGAATGGTCTTGTGCGATTTACGCCCATCAAACGACTTAATGCTCTAATGGCGATCACACCAAGTCAAAAACTCATAAAAACTGTCAATCTTTGGATCGCGCGATTGGATAAAACAAAAGACGCGGATGAAAGACGGCTCTTTGTGTATTTCGTAAAACACAGTGACGCCTCCGCTCTAACCGAGACACTTAAGGGAGTTTTCGCGTCTTCGGCAGACGATCGCAGAGGAATTTTACAAGACAGCACTACTGAAAATATGGATACTAGAAGCGCGGTTTCCCAAACAACATTGCATCCAAAGTTCAATTCGGATCATGCAAGTAATTCTATTTTGATTTGGGCAACCGGGCGCGAATATGACTTGATATCTGAAGTATTAAACAAAGTGGATATTCCTCCGCTTCAAGTCTTGATAGAAGGGACTGTATTAGAAGTTACGCTGCAGGATAATTTGAGGTATGGGTTAAAATATTTAATTGAGTCAGGCAACTTTCGATCGTTATTTACCCAAAGTAATTCTGCTATTGCCTCTAGTACACTACCAGGGTTTGGAGTTACATTTGGGGGGCAAAACACTACAAAAGTAGTGATCGATGCACTCTCGGAGATAACGGACGTACGTGTCGTATCTTCTCCTCAACTTTTGGTTATGGATGGCGGCACAGCTCGTCTTCATGTTGGCGACCAAGTACCTATCATCACTAGAACCTCCTCGACCACAGCCACTGACGACAATAGAATTACTAATGAGATCGAATATCGAGACACTGGCGTTACTCTTGATATAACACCAAAAGTTAAATCTAGTGGGACAGTGACTTTAAATATATCTCAAACAGTCAGTGATGTAGTCAGAACAAGCAGTTCGGAAATTAATTCGCCTACGATCCAACAAAGACAAGTAACAAGCACAGCAAGCCTTCAGAGCGGCACCACTGCTTTACTGGCTGGATTAATCCGAGAAGTATCAACGGACATTAAATCGGGTATTCCATTACTGCATAAATTACCCCTGTTAGGACATTTTTTCGGAACTACCGGAGAACAAAAACAACGCACCGAACTCGTGGTTCTGATTTCGCCAAAAGTTATAAAAAGCAAAGACGAATCAGAAAAGATCACTGAAGATATCCTGCAAAAATATAAGGGATTATTGGCCACTAACCCTGCATTCAAAGCCAATGAATAAGTTATGCCCAATAGGGCTAACCAGCCTGTTCAAATTAAGTTTCAGCGTTTCAATTATTTCGAGTTTTGGGATATTCTCTTCGTCGGGACTAGCTGAAACGAATAGTGCATCCTATCTCTTCCAGCAGGTAGAGGAGTTGAAGGCAAAAAAGGAAACTATTCGTCTCCGAGAAGCATCCGGCGCGAAGATGTTTTATGACCCGGTCCGAGATATAGCAGGAGCACTAAAAGGAGGCCAATATACGGATACCGATAGATCTTGGGTAGAATCTGGATTAATAGTATATGATGTATATCGACAATTAGGTGGGGAAACGATCAATCAGCCCATTTTTTTTCAAGTAAAGGATGGCCTATTTTTTGTTTCTGTTTCGAATCTCGAATCTAGTTGGCATTCTGATCGAGACCAAGCACTAATCAATTTTTTCTTTTCCTTAATCAATCAAAGTAAAGTTATATCTTCGTCTACTTCTAAGTCTAATTTTCTCAATCCATCCAAGAAAAATCTGATCCAAATTGAAAAAGTCTTATCACAGGCGATTGGTAATAGGTCTCTTTCGCCTACGTTGCGAGGAAGTGAAAGGTTGGAATTAAATTTTTC
>CALIMD010000054.1 GCA_938028645.1 uncultured Alphaproteobacteria bacterium | reverse complement strand
ATGACGCAACTAATTCCCTCCTCTTCTTATCCAATAAGGAGAGAATTACGAGTGCTGGTTTATCAGGCGGTGGTTGATTAGTGTGATATAAAACAGTTTTTGAGTTGTTCATCTGAATTGCACACATACGGTATAAAGTTTAAAGTACTCGCAAGCGGATATCATTTTAATAACCGATGCGTAAGACCCAACAATCCTAATTTTGCAAAGTTATATGTGAAGTCGGTGATAAAAAAACTTTGATGTAGTTAAACTGTTATTGAATGTGGTTTTGGAGTTGAGAATGAATGATGAAGAACAGGCGTCATTTGAGAAAGATAGAGCGAATCTACCAAAGAAATTAACTGGCGCGCAGGCTTGGTATGGGCCCGATATGTTAAGCTCGAAAAAATGGATATACTCTTTATCAGATCAAGATATTGATGAAATTAATATTGCGCTTAAAACGACAGAAAACTCGGATATTGCAGCTATAACTAAAGAAGATTTTCAGTTGCCGAACTTGTCGAAAAAGTTGAGAGAAATTCAAAACGAAGTAATTAATGGCCGTGGCTTTGCACTCATTCGAGGACTTCCTGTAAAAAATTGGCCGATAAGGCAGTCAGCAACAGCTTATTATGGAATTGGTATGCATATAGGCAAGGCAAGATCTCAAAATGCCATGGGGCATATCCTGGGTCATGTTCGAGATCTTGGAAGAGATGCTGTTAACGATAAAAATGCACGAATTTATCAGACGCGGGAAAGGCAGAATTTTCACACAGACTCTTGTGATGTCGTGTCACTTTTATGTCTTAAAACATCTAAAACAGGTGGTGCCTCTGCATTGGTCAGTTCAATGACTATTTATAATGAGATGTATGATCGCAGGCCAGACTTGTTGCGATTACTTTTTGAGCCCTTCGCTACGGATCGCAGAGGAGAAATACCTGAGGGAAAGAAACCATATTTTGAAATACCAGTTTTTAACTACTTTGAGCGTTATTTATCGGTCATTTATGCCCCTCGTTATATAGATTCTGCTCAGCGTTTTGATGGGGTTCCTGAGTTGTCGGAGAAGAGACGAGAGGCTCTAAACATGTTTGACTCTATAGCGAATGATCCCGCAATAAATATGGAGATGGGCTTTCAACCAGGTGATATTCAGTTTGTGCATAACCATACTATGCTGCATGACCGTACTGCATTCGAGGATTGGCAAGATGAAAATAAAAAACGACATTTATTGCGTCTATGGTTGGCAGTGCCAGATGCGAGACCATTGCCAGAAATTTATGCAGAAAGATATGGACAGGTAACTATTGGCGATAGAGGTGGCATTATTGTCCCGGGTTCAAAATTAAACGCGCCATTGGACCCTATCTAAAATTTCCAGGCTAATCATGGAACGAAATAGTACATTTAACAATTAAATGCAGCTAGTGGGTTTATTTCTCTTGTTACTATCTATAAGCCGCGCTAGTTAACGGAATAGCTTATTTAAACAGACATAATAGTATAGGTGAGTATCAGATTATGCATCGTTATCGAACCCATAATTGTAATGAGTTAAGTGTCGCCGATGTCGGGAATACCGCTCGCCTGTCCGGTTGGATCCATCGCCGAAGAGATCACGGGCAACTCGTTTTTTTGGATTTGAGAGATCATTTTGGTATTACGCAATGCGTTGTCGACATTGAAGACGCAACATTCCCGATAGTTGAGAGTGTTCGAGTTGAGAGTGTGGTTACCATTACTGGTAGAGTGGTCCGACGAGACGACGAAACTATTAATAATCGCATTCCAACAGGTGAGGTGGAACTCAGAATTGACTCTTTTGAAGTTCAATCTTCAGCTGACCTCTTGCCCTTACAGGTGAATGCCGAGGAAGACTCAGGAGAAGAAAATCGCCTAACGTATAGATTTTTAGATTTAAGGCGTGAGCGTATTCATAACAATATTGTTCTTCGTTCTGATGTTATATCTTCAATTCGAAAACGAATGGTTGAACGCGGTTTCACTGAGTTTCAAACGCCAATTTTAACGGCAAGTTCTCCAGAAGGGGCTAGGGATTTTTTAGTTCCTTCCCGATTACATCCAGGTAAATTTTATGCCCTCCCGCAAGCACCTCAACAGTTTAAGCAACTGGTAATGATGTCTGGTTTTGATCGCTATTTCCAAATTGCTCCGTGTTTTAGGGATGAAGATAGTCGTGCGGACCGGTCTCCCGGAGAGTTTTATCAACTTGATCTAGAGATGAGTTTTGTTGAGCAAGAGGATGTTTTCACCGAAATAGAGCCCGTTTTAACGGGTGTATTTGAGGAGTTTACCGATTGGGCTGTCCCTCAGCCATTCCCGAGAATTCCTTTTGCTGATGCGATGTTGAAGTATGGATCAGATAAACCAGATTTGAGAAATCCACTTGAAATTTGTGATGTGTCCGATGTTTTTGAAAATAGTGAGTTTGCAATTTTTGCAAGAACTGTTGCTGAAGGTGGTGTTGTTCGCGCAATCCCTGGTCCCAAATGCGGCAGCCGAGCTATTTGTGATAGAATGAACTCTTGGGCTCAAACAGAAGGGGCCCCTGGAATGGGGTATATTATTCTTGGCGAAGGTGTAGGCAAAGGACCAATTGCCTCTAGAATATCCGATTCTGCCCTATCCGATTTGAAAGAACGAACCGGAATGGACGATGGGGATGCTATATTTTTCTCAGCAGGAAAATCTGCTGATGCTGCAAAATTGGCTGGTCAAGCAAGGTTAAAACTTGGGGATGATCTAGATATTTGCGAAAAGAATATTTACAAGTTTTGCTGGGTTGTCGACTTTCCGATGTTTGAGGAAGATGAGGTCTCTGGAAAGATTGAATTTTCACACAATCCATTTTCAATGCCTCAGGGAGGAATGGATGCGCTTGAAAACAAAAACCCTCTTGAGATCCTTGCCTATCAGTATGATATTGTGTGCAATGGGGTAGAGCTCTCATCAGGAGCCATAAGAAATCACTTGCCCGAGGTGATGCTGAAAGCTTTTTCTATAGCCGGTTATGCTGAAGAGGAAGTTGAAGAAAAGTTCAGCGGCATGCTAAATGCATTCCGCTATGGTGCTCCGCCGCATGGTGGTTTTGCGCCGGGGATAGACAGAATAGTTATGTTAATAGCTAACGAACCTAATATTCGAGAAGTCATCCTCTTCCCAATGAATCAACGTGCAGAAGATTTAATGATGAATGCGCCCAATGAAGTCGGAGCTGAGCAACTAAAGGAACTACATATCAAAAGTTCACTGCCTCCGCCAAAACCTCTATCAGATTAGCATCGGATCGACCGTAAAAAACCTTCAAACGCTTTTTGCTATAATTTTCGGTTTTTCAGGTTTACAAAAATTATTGATTGAAAAAGGGGGCCAAAAGCCCCCTTTTTATTTAGATTTAGAGGGGTTTAAACAACACCAAATGCCATCATGGCATCAGCAACTTTTTTAAACCCGGCGATGTTTGACCCAGCCATATAGTTGCACCAACCATCTTTTTGCTTCCCTGCTTCATGGCAGTTATTGTGGATCCCAGTCATAAGGTCCCTTAACATCTTACTGAGTTCCTCATTACTCCAGGACCTACGTTCAGAATTTTGGCTCATTTCTAAGCCTGACATTCCAACACCACCTGCATTTGCGGCCTTTGCAGGTGCAAATAATATTTTTGCATCAAGAAATTGATGTATTCCATCAATATTTGTTGGCATATTTGCACCCTCGGAAACGGCCATAATACTGTTTCCGAGCATAGTTTTAGCATCTTCCGCCGTGATTTCATTTTGAGTGGCGCAAGGCATAGCTAAATCGGCATTCACACCCCAAGGACGTTTGCCCGCATGATACTCAGCCCCACTAAATTTATCTGCGTATTCAGATATACGACCTCTTCTGACGTTTTTAAGCTCCATAATCCATTGAAGTTTCTCTTCGTCTATACCATCCTTATCGTAAATAAAGCCTGCGGAATCGGACAAAGTCAGCACCTTACCACCGCGATGGGTTATTTTTTCAGCAGCAAAGGTAGCCACATTTCCCGATCCCGATATTATGACATCTTTACCTTCAATCGCGTCGCCTTTAGTTTTTAGCATTTCCTCTAGAAAATAAGCCGCTCCATAGCCGGTGGCCTCTGGACGCATTTCACTTCCACCATACTCTAGACCTTTGCCAGTTAAAACGCCGGTAAAATGGTTTGTAATTCTTTTGTATTGGCCAAACATGAAGCCAATTTCTCTACCGCCTACGCCGATATCGCCTGCAGGGACATCAACATCAGCGCCAATATGGCGATATAGTTCAGTCATAAAAGATTGGCAGAAACGCATGACCTCATTCTCTGACTTGCCCTTTGGATTAAAATTTGCTCCTCCTTTTCCGCCTCCCATTGGCAACCCTGTGAGCGAATTCTTGAATGTTTGCTCAAAAGCAAGGAATTTCAATATTGATTGATTAACAGATGGGTGGAAACGTATCCCGCCTTTGTACGGTCCGATTGCATTATTATTTTGTATTCTGTAACCCCTGTTGACCCGGATATTGCCGGTGTCGTCTTCCCAACAAACTCGAAAAGATATCACCCGGTCTGGTTCCGCCATTCGTTCAAGAACCTGTGCCTCGACATATTCTGGATAATCTTGCAGCCATGGGATAATATCTGCCGCTATTTCACGCACAGCTTGATGGAACTCTAATTCCCCAGGGTTATGAGCTTCTACACCCGCCATAAATGATTCTAAATCAGTCGCCCTCTTGGACATTGATAATACCCCTCTCTTTGGTTTAAAAATAAGCAGGTAAACAGCTTGCAGTTTTAGCTCACCATATTCAATTAAAAAATGC
>CALIMD010000053.1 GCA_938028645.1 uncultured Alphaproteobacteria bacterium | reverse complement strand
AAGTTGTTAAACATATTGATATAAAACTATGATTACCATTTATGTAGTATCAGGAAGTACGGTTTTAGATTAAATCAAGCATATAGCGGCTATCCTTAAACTTAACAACTTAGTAGGAAGTAAAGTTTACAGAACGTGCCAACACTTGCTATCTAGTGTTAATTATCAATTTTATAAAAGGAAACGATAGTGGATAAAGACAATATTAAGGCCCCTATGAGTGGCGCCTTGAGCGGGGTTCGGGTTATCGATATCTCAAATTTCTTAGCAGGCCCTATATCCTCTATGTTTCTTGGCGATTTTGGGGCCGATGTTATCAAAGTGGAAAGACCGGTTACCGGAGACGAAATTCGATATTGGGGTAATAATAAAGACGGCGTTGGTTTGATGTACAAGTTAGTCAATCGCAATAAACGCTCAGTTACCGCAGATTTGCGTACCCCACTAGGAGTTCAAATTGTTAAGGCTTTGGTCAAAGATGCGGATATAATTATAGAGAATTATCGCAAGGGAACGCTTGAAAAATGGGGGCTAGATTATGAAACGCTCAGTAAAATAAACCCGGGTCTTATAATGGTAAGAATAACGGGATTTGGCCAGACCGGGCCGAATAGTCATCGGCCAGGGTTTGGCACGTTGGCGGAGGGATATGCGGGTTTCGCATCGATCACCGGATATCCTGATCGACCACCCTTACTTCCTGGTTTTGGTCTTGCGGATGAAACATCTGGTTTGATGGGAGCATATTTAGCACTGGCGGCGTTACGAGAGAGAGATCAAAATAGTGGAAGGGGGCAAATTGTAGAATTTGGAATTTATGAACCGTTATTCACATTACTTGGTCCTCAGGTTGTTGATTATGATCAATTAGGGATAATACAGGAACGGAATGGAAGTCGTCTTCCGTTCACCGCACCCCGCAATACATACCGAACTAAGGATGATAAATGGGTTTCAATATCTGGAAGTGCTCAATCGACTTTTGAACGCATGTGTGAGGCATTGCATGTACCTGATCTCATTAACGATCCAAGATTTTTGGATAATAGATTGAGAATTCAAAATGCAGAGGCACTAGACGACGCCTTGCAAAAAGCAATCTTGGACTTTGATAGAGACACTTTAATTGAGCTGTTCGATGAATTTGGAGCAGCTGTTGCAGCTTGTAATAATATAGCCGAGATATTTGAAGATCCGCACTTTATTGCTCGGGGTAATATTGTGGCTGTTGAAGATAGCGAGTTGAAAGCCCCCTTAAAGATGCAAAATGTTGTTGGAAATTTCTCGCGTACCCCTGGTGAAATTAAACATGCAGGCCCCAAACTGGGAGAACATAATAGGGAAGTATTGATAGATATGCTCGGTTTCGATCCAGACATGTTAGAGAATGAAGGTTATGAAATAGGCTAAAATACCCAGAGAGAGAACTATGATTAAAAAAAATCAAAAGGTCGTTGTAGCAGAAGTTGGACCAAGGGATGGACTTCAATCTTTTCCTCGATGGATATCAACAGAAGATAAAGTGAGGATCGTCGATTTACTCTCGGATGCTGGCTTACCGATAATAGAAGTAACTAGTTTTGCACATCCAAAAGTTGTTCCCATGTTAATTGATGCCGAAGCTGTTTTAGAACGAATAAAACGGCGCCCGGGAACGGTCTACCGTGCGTTAGTTCCAAATAAGAAAGGTGCTATCCGAGCGATCGAGTCAGGTCTCGTCGACGAGATCCTTGGTCTGCTGACGGTCAGTGAAACATATCTTAAAAAAAATCAGAATATGACATTGGATCACGCAATAAATGCGGCGGGAGATTGTTTTGAATTAGCGGAAAAAGCGGGAATAAAATTCATAATGGCGATGGGGGTGACTTTTTTCTGTCCCTATCAGGGAATAATAGCTGATGAAGCGGTTTTCAATGTTGTAAACAAACTTCATAAAAAGGGTATCCGACGTCTGTATTTGGCTGCGAGTACGGGAATGGAAAACCCAATACATATTAGCAGAATTTTTACCGCTGTACGCGACCGTTGGCCTGATTTAGAATTAGGATTTCATATGCATGAGAGGACAGGTATAGCTGCCGCAAATATGTTTGCTGCACTCAACGCAGGTGCGAATTCAGTAGAAGGCTCAATTTGTGGTATTGGAGGGGGTATTGCCATGCCGGGTGGAATGGGAGATATCGGAAATCTACCCACTGAAGATATTGTCAATATGTTAAATAGATCTGAATTAGACACAGGACTCGATACTGACCTAATATTAACAACAGCAAAAAAGATAGAAACAATCCTAGATATCCCGAGCCGTAGCTTCGCAGCACGCAATAAAGATATTGGGGTTTAATTTTCATTCTTTTTTGACAGATTAAAGATAACAAATACGACGGAACAATTAACATTGCGATACAAAGTAAATCTACTCGTTGATCATCCCTTCTTCAAAAATTTCATAATGGGTCTGATCATAGTGAACGCCCTGATACTTGGTTTAGAAACATCGCCAAAAGTGATGGAACTCATTGGCCGGGAATTGGTGCTGTTTGATCATGGAGTCATCATAGTTTTCTGTATAGAGCTAGGGCTTCGAATTTTTGCGAAGGGGCGCGATTTTTTTCGAGACCCTTGGGGGATTTTTGATTTTATAGTGGTAGCTATAACATTAGTTCCATCTAATGAGGCATTGGCGGTTCTCAGGGCTTTAAGAGTGCTGAGAGTATTTCGATTGGTTTCAACTGTGCCGCGGTTGCGCAGAATTGTTGTGGCACTTTTGCATGCCGTTCCCGGTGTGGGCGCCATAATTGTACTGCTTTTATTGGTGTTTTATGTGTTTTCGGTGATTACGACAAAAATATTTGGACAAAATTTCCCGGATTGGTTTGGTACCCTGGGTGACTCAATGTTTACACTTTTCCAAATTATGACATTAGAAAGCTGGTCCATGGGCATTGTCCGACCCGTAATGGAAATTTATCCGTGGGCTTGGGTTTTATTTGTCGCTTTTATAATTTTATCGAGTTTTACCGTATTAAATCTGTTTATCGCTATCATAATAGATTCTATGCAGACATTAAATGAAGGTAAACAAACGGTTGAGACAAGTGAAACGGAAGTGAATAAAAGATATACAAGTGAGGAACACAAGGAGGAATTACGAACAATACGGAGAGAAATAGAGGAACTAAAGCGTTTGATAATTAATCCGCCGCGGCAATAAATCGTCCTATAGTGATATTATTTCTAGTGCTCTATCGAGACTAACGGGCGCTTCATCTATCAGGAGCTTTGACGCTTCAGTTTGAAATGGACCATCACCGACCGCTAATGGATCCTGCGGAGTGAGTCTAGTTTCGACAACTAGGCGGGCTAGAATAAGGCGTCGTGCATCGCCGCTCTCTGCACCGAGTTTGGCACCTTCTGAGACCAAATTTGTGGCAGTTTTAGCATGAAAAAGACCACCAGCGGCTCGTCTGCATTCGGACTCATTGTTGGGATTTTCGGCTACAAGATTGGCAAATTCAACTGCGCGACTAACTTTATTTTTGAGGAGTGATTTTAACTGGCCAGGGCAACTTGAAGCTTTATCTTGTAGTAGATTCAAGCGACTTAGAAATAACTTAGTCTGATAATAATAAACTCAGATCAATTTTCCAGGGAAATTATTGGATAATCACCACCGGTAGACTTATTCCATCTTGTACTGTCGTTTTATTGTGGAGCAAAGTTAGTTGAAATATTTAAAAACTGGGTCTTGCTTGATGGTTTTTTAAATAGGCTTGGTCAAGGTGTCACAAAGAATCATTTTGGAAAAGGGGAAATAATGGCCGTAGAAATAGAGAAAAATGATGATATTTGGACGATTATATTGCATCGCCCTGAAGTCCGAAATGCCGTGGACCAACCAACAAGGGAGTTGCTGCAAAGTGCTTTCGATGAATTTGATAGTGATGCAAACGCGCGAGTAGCGGTGCTTTGGGGTAAAGGCGGACATTTTTGCTCTGGTGCGGATCTGAAAGCTATGAGTGATCCTAGTCGACGGAAAATAGTAGACCCGGAAGGTAAAGGGCCTGGGCCAATGGGACCAACACGAACACCGGTTGGCAAACCAGTTATCGCTGCTGTGAGCGGCTATGCTGTCGCAGGTGGACTTGAACTTGCGTTGTGGTGCGATCTCCGTGTGGCCGAAGATAATGCGGTTTTTGGTGTTTATTGTCGGCGATGGGGGGTGCCATTAATTGATGGTGGTACGGTTCGTCTACCTCGTCTGATAGGACATGGCCGGGCAATGGATATGATTTTAACTGGGAGGCCGGTTAATGCTGATGAAGCACTCAAAATTGGATTGGCCAATCGGGTCGTGAAGGCGGGGACGTCACGCTCAGAAGCAGAGCGCTTGGCTCGTGAAATTGCCGCAGTCCCTCAGGAATGTATGCAGGCAGATCGGCATTCAACCATAAATCAATGGTCCTTTTCGATGGAAGAGGCACTGCGGATTGAAGGGAAAGCTGCCCATTCGATTTTGGAACGGGAGGCATTTGCAGGTGCCGAACGCTTTGCGTCAGGACGTGGTCGTGGTGGGCGTTTTGATGATCAGGATGATTAATATAATCCTATAGTAAATCAAAAATACTGTTTACTTGAATAACAGGCCTATGGCTTTTTTGTTTGAACGGGTTTCTTTCTGTTGGGATAACATGTAGTACAAATTTCGCAGACACGACCGTCACATCCATGTGCTGTACAAAATTCCCTTCCATAGAAAATTATTTGTAAATGTAGTTTATTCCATGCAGATTTAGGAAATATGCCTTTGAGATCGCGCTCGGTTTGAACAACATTTTTCCCTTTCGTTAATCCCCAGCGTTGCGCTAAGCGATGAATATGTGTGTCTACCGGAAAGGCGGGATGACCAAAGCCTTGTGACATGACGACGCTGGCCGTTTTGTGTCCTACGCCGGGCAATTCTTCTAATTTTTTCATATTTTCTGGGACTAGGCCATCATACCGTTCCACCAGTATTTTAGATAACTCTAAGATCGCAGATGATTTTTTTGGAGCTAACCCGCATGGGCGAATGATTTCATAGATCCGATCGAGCTTCATATGCTGCATTTCAAATGGAGTATTTGCCTCGGCAAACAATATTGGTGTTACAAGATTAACTCTTTTGTCTGTACATTGTGCACTAAGCAAAACAGCGACCAGTAACTCGTATAAACTTCTATGATCCAATGGAACAGGGGTCGCTGGGTAGAGTTCTCCCAATCGCCGCATTATGAAATTAGCTCT
>CALIMD010000052.1 GCA_938028645.1 uncultured Alphaproteobacteria bacterium | reverse complement strand
AAACTAATCAACCAACGCCTGGTAAACTAGCACTCGTAATTCTCTCCTTATTGGATAAGAAGAGGAGGGAATTAGTTGCGTCATAAAAACTACAGATATATCTTCGAGTGGATCTATCCAAAAAGCTGTACTCGCAACGCCCCCCCAGGTAAATTCGCCCTTAGATCCAAGAATTTCTGATCTGACCGGGTCAAGTAGCACTGCTCCTCCTAGGCCAAAACCAACTCCTGTCATAGGCATCTCACTGAACGTTTTCTGACCCATCGAAGCCATATCACCAGGTAAATGGTTCTGCATCATGTAATGAACAGTCTTTCTTCCCAGCACACGCTCCCCATCTAATTCTCCTAACCTTCTTATCATCTCAACAAAACTCACATAATCCTTCATAGACGACACTAATCCACCACCACCAGAGTTCATGATAACTGGTTGTCGAAACCGACTATCATCAGCACCTTCTAATTTTTTTAAAGGATTTTCATTGGTTCGTGTATACAGAGCGCAAAATTTATCTAGCTTGTCATCTGGCACGGAAAAAGATGTATCAGTCATTTTTAAAGGATCGAAAACCCGTTCTTTGAATACGCTTTCCAAATTTTTTCCGGTTATAACCTCGATGATTCGACCCAGTACATCTGTTGAGACTCCATATCGCCAACTAGACCCTGGCTGAAAGCACAACGGCACAGTAGAAAGTCGTTCTACAATATTTTCTAAGCTCTCATTTGTTTTTCCAAAATCTATCTTCGCTTTTCTCAATGCACGACCGACTGGGCTTGGGTCGAAAGCACCATACGTAAAGCCTGAGGTATGATTCATCAATTGATGGATAGTGACCGGCGAAGCCAAGTCGTGTAGGCTCATATTATTAAAATCTCCCGATGAATAGACTTTCTGACTCCGAAAATTTGGGAGATAATGAGTTATTGGGTCATCTAACATCAGTTCGCCTGTCTCAAACAGTGACAAGGCTGCTACTGTAGTAATCAACTTCGACATTGAATACACTCGGTATAAACCGTCTTCGAGAACAGGATGTTGTTTTTCGATGTCTCGTTTACCATAAATAGAGGAGTAGGCAACCTCTCCCCTCCGCATGACAACTAAAGCAGCAAATGGTAGTTTGCCCTCATCAACATATTTCTCCAACCACGGATTAATTCTCGCTAGCCTCTGGGGGCAAAACCCTAAATTATCAGGGCGTAAGGTGTCCCCGTGTAGATCAATCGTCATAACAAAATGTTCTTTCTGGTGAATTTGATTTTTAGTTAGAGGTTTACGTTCTACTGGGAGTAAATATTTGATGTGCTCGATCTCAGAAATATCACATAGCACAAGAAACATTTCATTTGTATACTTGCATTTTTTGTTATTATCCTTATCTTCTTCCGCAAGTTATCACATGCTTTTGATCTTTGAATTGTGAAACTTGCAAAACACAAATAATTCTCTCATGACTGGGACTACTGGAAGTACACTTCACAATAACAATCAGATTAAAAATTAAGGTCAATCAGATCAATACATGATGGTTGAAATACTTTACTACTTTGTAAACAAAGATGGGGAAAGATGAAGAATTCTTACAAAGACGACAACTTTGGCTCGCGCATAGCTGATAAAGCAAAAGCTCGACAAGCAATCCAAGAACGGATCAAAGCACGACCAGGGCCAGGAGACCCTGAGTTTGAGAAAATCAGAGCAGAGCGTGAAGCGATTTCTGCAGCTCGCCAGCTGCGTTTAGCCGAACGCAAAGCGGAGAAAGAAGAAAAGCTGGCTCGCGAGAAAGCCGAAAGAGAGGCGAGAGAACAGGCAGAAAAAGCAGCCCGAGAAGCTCGCGAATTGGCTGAGAAAGAAGAGGCGGATAGAATAGCCGATGAAGCAATCGCTTTACTGGCAGAGCAAAAAGCTGCCCGTGATGCAAGATATGCGGCTAGGAAAGCTCGAAAAGGCGGCAAGCGAGCACGTAAGGCTCAAGCCCAAGCGGGGTCATAACACTGTTATTTATCTGCTTACAATATTTAAACGGATAGCGTTTTGGTTCAGGGAGCGCTGCTCAGTCACCGACCGTTACCTGATGCTCCAGAACCGAGAGGTGATCCATTACGCCACGTATTTGAGCTCTTGCATCGCGAGCAAATTCTCTCTCCGGCCCATTGGCTGTGGAATGTTGCTTCACATCGTAAGCACTGTCGTACCTTTGGTACATCGGCGCGAGGCTCTTCTGTGGGTACTTCTGTTGCGGGCGTAGTAGGCATAATAATTCCTTCAATCGAAACAAATATAAACTCGGGAAGCCAGGCGTTAGATTACAACTGATAAACAACAAACTACCTTCATCGAAAAACATCTGGACTAATTTAGTCTAGCTGTCCGCTAGTAATATCGGGGATACACTGACGACTGTATTGTTATTTTTCCTCAGCCGAGAGCACAAAAACCCACGAAAACAGCGCGCACAATCGCACAGAAACGTTTTTCAATCAAATGTATTATTACAATTTAAGTTAAAAATTGAGATATTATTGCTCCATCAATATATATTTCAATAACTGCCGCGTATTATTTTATAAATTCCAGTGGATACTGATGTTTATTGGCTTTTTGCCAGACCCCCTACTCTTCAAAAAATAAAGCTTCGTCACGCTTTTATTAAACTATGCTTGCCTTGGTGGGGTTAATTGTGCCACACCAGATTAATGAGAGGCTATTTTGGAATTGGGGTGGAAGGAATCAGCAAACCAAGTAATTTGGGTGCTGTAACTCGCACTGCGCATGCGTTTGGCGCGAGCTTCACCTTCACTGTCTCCGAAGCAATCGAAATTCGGCAGATGGGGGCTGTAGACACCTCTGACTCTTCAAAAAGTGTTCCTTTTTATAAATTTTCTTCAGTCGAAGAGCTCCTTTTGCCCTCAGGGTGTTCTTTAATAGGAATCGAACTCACAAGCGATGCCATCGAATTGCCAAGTTTTCATCATCCTCGCTGTGCAGCCTACATACTTGGTCCCGAACGGGGCATACTATCGGATCAGATGCTAGATTGTTGCGATTATGTAGTGAAAATTCCAATGCGATTTTCTATTAATGTTGGCCTTGCAGGGGCTTTGGTAATGTATGATCGAATGCTCAGTATGGGTAGATTTGCTCCTCGATCTCAACGGCCCGGAGGACCTATTGACCCTAAGCCAGTTCCAGTTTTTGGGCAACCTGCTTGGGTGCGTAAAAACAAGTCTAAGATATAAGTAATCTATCCACGAGTTAATGATAAAAACTTAACGCATTAATTATAATTAATTTGCTTGGTGATCTTATGAATAATTTTAAAGTCATCTTCACAGAAGAGCCCAAAGAAGAACGCATTGCTAAACGCATGGCGAGGTCTGGCTTATGCTCCAGAAGGGATGCAGAAAGATGGATTCTCGCAAAACGGGTAATGGTGGATGGGATTATTATTGATACTCCTGCTCTAAAAGTGAACAGCAAAAGTGTTATTATAGTTGATGGCAAGGCGATACCGGAAAAAGAGGAGCCTCGACTTTGGCGTTACCACAAACCAACCGGACAGATAACAACAACACGCGATGTGCGTGGAAGGACAACTGTCTTTGAAAGTCTTCCAAAAGAAATACCACGCGTAGTATCCGTTGGTCGTCTAGATTATGACTCCGAAGGATTATTGCTGCTAACGAATGACGGCGAATTAGCAAGACAACTGGAATTACCCTCAACCGCATGGATTCGACGGTATCGCGTGCGCGTCTATGGTCGACCTCAACAAAAACAGCTAGATAGATTAAGCAAAGGCGTGACTATTGATGGCATCAGGTATGGAACAATTGATATTAAACTAGATAAACAAGGGCCAAGCAACGCGTGGTTGACAATCGGATTGCGTGAGGGAAAAAATAGGGAAGTCAGAAAGTTAATGGAATCCATAGAATTAAAAGTAATGCGGTTAATTAGGGTCTCATTTGGACCATTTCAACTTGGCAATTTGGAAGCAGGTAAAATAGAGGAAGTGAAGCCATCAAGTTTAAAAGAGCAACTTGGTATCTTTTCAAATAAAGCTGGCAATTTTGGAGGGGAAAAACAAAGAAAAAACTCTATCCAAAAAATAAGAAATAAGAGAAAAAATGCGGATCATAGCAGGAATAAATCGGGGAATTAACCTCACAACCACCGAGGGACGGAACCTTCGTCCTACCAGCGATCGTGTGCGCGAATCCCTTTTTAACATCCTCGATGGTGGTAAGTACCCCGATAGTTATAAAAATAAGTTGGTTATCGACGCCTTTGCCGGGACAGGTGCAATCGGCTTGGAAGCCCTTTCTCGGGGAGCGGGCCATGTTATCTTTTATGAGAACTCAGTCCAATCATTAGAGGTTTTACATAAAAACATTCGGTCTTTAAAAGCTTCACATGCAACGACGGTTTTAAATTTGGATGCAACGAAAATCGTGCGGCCGTCGAATGAAAAAGCTGGGTTAATAATTCTCGACCCCCCGTACAATAGCGGCTTGTCTATACCGTGTGCAACACAGCTCAAAACCCATGGTTGGATTGATAAAAAAACCCTACTTGTTCTGGAGCATGCAACAAAAGAGATAATTGGAATACCAAATTGGATGGCAACTTTAGAAAGTCGCCGGTATGGGTCGACGTGTCTTACTTTTTTGAGATGCGACGAGAATTAAAAACTATGTTCGAATAACATTTCAATTAAGCCCTTGTCTCCAGCCAATCTTCAATCAAACGTCGGGCTATTGAGTCAGGCCTGGGCAGCGACTTACCATGGGCGGAGAAATTACGTAGGTCGTTAGCTTCAAACCATTGTACGTCCTCTACTTCCTCATCATTTCTGCGAATGAACGTCGATTTGGCCTCAGCATAAAATCCTAGCATTATTGAACTAGGGAAAGGCCATGGTTGAGATGAATGGTAACGAACATCTGAAACATCAATATTTGCTTCCTCCCATACTTCTCGGGCAACTGCCTCCTCTAATGTTTCACCAGGCTCCAGGAAGCCAGCAAGCGTTGAATACATGCCAGGTTTCCATATCTTTTGACGCCCCAACAACGCTCTTTCACCATCATGCACTAACATTATAACAGCCGGGTCTGTCCGGGGGAAAACTAGTTGACCACATTTTGAGTCGTTACAGTTTAATTGATGGCCTGCTTTGGTCACGCGGGTTTTTCCACCGCAGACCCCACAATATTTATTCTTTGTATGCCAAAATAACAATGCCCGGTTATATGCTAAAAGAGAGCCCTCAAAGCGCTCCAAAAGTGGGCCAAATTCCCGCAAA
>CALIMD010000051.1 GCA_938028645.1 uncultured Alphaproteobacteria bacterium | reverse complement strand
TAGAGTAGTTCACTTGGTTCACTTGGTTATCAGCAAGATCAATAATTTAGCGTATTTGAATTATTCCCACTCAATAGTGCCTGGTGGTTTTGACGTGACATCGTAAACAACACGATTAATACCCGAAACCTCATTTACAATTCGACTTGAAACACGGCTTAAAAATTCATGATCAAAAGGAAAATAGTCAGCAGTCATTCCGTCCGTAGAGGTGACCGCGCGTAGAGCGCAAACATTCTCATATGTTCTACTATCGCCCATTACCCCAACCGTTTGAACAGGCAAAAGTACCGCGAATGCCTGCCAAATAGTGCCATAAAGCCCTGCTTTTTTTATTTCATCGAGGTAAATTAGATCTGCTGCGCGCAATATATTTAGTCGATCCTTAGTAATCTCTCCAGGCATCCTTATCGCTAAGCCCGGCCCCGGAAAAGGATGCCTTCCCACAAAACTCTCCGGCAACCCTAGTTCTTGCCCCAAAAGGCGCACCTCATCCTTGAAAAGTTCTCGCAAAGGTTCAACAAGTTTCATGTTCATGCGTTCGGGCAAACCGCCCACATTGTGATGTGATTTTATCGTGACACTAGGTCCTCCTGTAAAAGAAACCGATTCTATAACATCGGGATATAAGGTTCCTTGCGCCAAAAAGTCGGCCCCTCCAATCTTAATAGCCTCTTCTTCAAAAACATCGATGAAAAGTTTGCCAATAATTTTTCGTTTCTCTTCCGGATCAGTTACTTTTGCTAATTTAGATAAAAAGAGATCCTCGACGTTTCGATGAACAAGGGTGATATTATAATTGTCGCGAAATAAACTCACCACTTCTTCCGCCTCATTTGCGCGCATAAGACCATGATCTACAAAAACGCAAGTTAATTGACTACCGATTGCTTCACTTAGAAGTACCGCAACGACTGAACTGTCTACCCCGCCTGACAATCCACAAATTACACGGCTAGTACCAACATCATTCCTGATACTTTCTATTGATTCCGCTTTAAAAGATGCCATTGTCCAGTCACCTGAGGCCCCACAAATTCCGTGCGTAAAGTTTTTTAACAAACCTGCGCCATCTGGGGTATGCACAACTTCTGGATGAAATTGAACACCATAAATACGCTTATCTTCATTCGCAATTATGGCAAATGGAGAGCCATCTGATGTACCTATTATCTCAAAACCATCAGGAATTGCGTTAATTCGATCCCCATGGCTCATCCAGACCTGATATTGTTTCCCAGGGTACCAAAGACCATCAATAAGTGGACTGTTTCTTTTTATATCAACAAATGCGCGGCCAAATTCCCGATGATCAGATGGTTCAACGTCCCCTCCCATCTGCTTTACGATAGTTTGCTCACCGTAGCAAATACCCAAAACAGGGACCCCCAAATTAAAAATACTCTCATCGGCCGTTGGAGGCGCAATCCCATGCACACTAGCTGGCCCCCCAGAGAGAATAATCCCAGTGGGTTCAAAGGACTTCAGACTTTCGGAATCAACGTTATTGAATGGATGTATCTCACAAAAAACGCCCGACTCTCGAACACGGCGTGCTATTAATTGCGTCACTTGAGAACCAAAATCAACGATTAGTATACGATCTTTAACGATTTTTGTTTTAAGCATAAACGATTAAACTCTTACGGAATAGGAATCGGGTAAAGAAAATAGCACCATATACGATAATTACATCGAAATTAATTTATTTTGGAAATCAACCATTGATTGAAACGATCAGCGGCTTCAAATTGGGTCCAATGCCCTACACCATTAAACACTTCGATACTAGCATCAGGCCTCTCATCTTTTAACATTTGCATTCTATTTTCCAGAGACCCCATTGTTGTTCTGTCCAATTCACCCCACAAAGCGTTAATAGGCGCCAAAATATTTGGTAAAGCTTCTAGCAATCTAAGCGTCATTGAAATTGGACGAGATAATGTTCTCGCCCTACCAGAATTTTGTAATTGCATAAAAACTGCAAGTTCACCTACATTATTTGGATCCGCTAACATTAGCCATTCCATATTATTCCTGGCAGCGGAAATCTTTTCGTCCTCACTAAGTCCATCATGTATCTTAATCATAGAATCAGCTACTCTCTCACGTGGACCAAACCCAGCCCCACCGATTATATTAAAACTTCCTAATTGGGGACCAAGCATCTCTGCTACAACGGCCCCAATAACTGATCCGAATGAAAACCCCACTAAATGAACCAGTTCTTTTTCATTCACAAGCCGTGATATACCGTAATGAACAATTTTTGCTATACCATCTGATGTATAGGGTGGTCCCGGATCGTTACTAAGCCCCAACCCAGGAAGATCTGCAGCCATCACCTTAAAACCATTAGCCGATAAAAATTCAACATTTCTGCACCAATGATTCCATGCACCGTGTCCTCCGTGCAATAATATAACTGGAATGCCTTCACCCCAAACGTGCCACACCATGACCCCATCACCGCATAAGGTCTCCTCCCGTTTGGCCCTACTAGCAATATCATTTAACCAGGCTTCCGGATCAATTTCTGCTTCTGGAATTAATGCCTCCATCAACCCTCACCCGGCTGTAGTTTCCTCGTGTAAGTCGGACTTATGATAACTTCATTTAACGTTACTCTAGGCGGCATTTTCATAATGAAAACAACTATTTCCCCCATATCTTCAGACTGTATTAAACGCTCTCTTTCTTCTTTAGGAACAGGTATAGGTCGGTAATCTAAGATTGGAGTATCAACTTCCCCGGGTGATAATACACAAGCGCGAATACCATTATTCCCCTCTTCAATATTCATGAGTTGATTTAATGCCATCACAGCATGCTTTGATGCTCCATAAGCTACGCCCGCTCGAGGCGAATACCCAACTCCCGCTTTTGAGGACGTAGTTATAATGGTCCCTTCACCTTGAGGACGCATAACCTCCAAAGCCGCATGGGCACAATTATATGCCCCTTTTACGTTAACATCTATTACTTCATCCCAACCTTCAAGATTGCCACCACCCCAGTTTCGATCAGTTACGTTGACCCCGTGATTATTAAATAACAAATCAAGCTTCCCATATTTTTCGATGATGTCTCCTGCAATTTTATTCATGCCCGAGCGATCCATAGCGTCGCCTTGAACAATATCAGCGATTCCACCCGATTTATTTATAGCTTCTGCGACTTCACTGAGCGGATTTAAACGCCGTCCTGTTAAAATAACGCGCATTCCTTCACGAGCCAAAGCGACAGCAGCCCCTGCACCTATACCCGTACCAGCTCCAGTTACCCAGGCAACCATTCCTTCTAAATTTCTCATATTTATTTCCTTTTAGAGATAAACCGCCGAAAAGCGCTATTAAACATATTAGACATAATCTACTATAAAGTGGATAACATCTGGGCAAATTTATTTGTGAAAAACAAACATATCAGACACATCATAGCATCTTGGGAGGGTCTGCCGGGCAATGCACGCGGTTCCATTTGGTTGTTATCAGGCGGATTATTTGCCACCGTAATGGTTACAGGAATTAAATTTGCCGGACAACGGCTTCCAGTTTTGGAAATTCTATTTCTTAGGCAGATGTTTCTTTTTCTCATGCTAACACCAATACTAACAAAGGAGTTTCCTGGAGCCTTCAGAACAAAGAGATTGAAACTACATTTAACTCGATGCGCAGTATCCATTGTAGCAATGGTAACCGGTTTTACAGCTATTGTTCACCTCCCCCTGGCCGAGGCTACCGCTATCAGCTTCTCTAGAGCTCTTTTTGCTACTCTGCTAGCGGTTCTAGTATTAAAAGAGTTAGTGGGGATAAGAAGATGGGGAGCCACTATAATTGGTTTTATTGGCGTTTTAATTATCGTTCAGCCAACCTCAGATGGGATTAATGCCTATGCATTGCTGGCAATTTTTTCTGCAGCCCTAGTCTCTTGCAATTTAATCATGACAAAAAAACTTACGACAACAGAAAGTCCAACGACAATTATGGCATACCATGCCGGTGTATTAACTTTGGCCTATGCGGGTCCGTGCTGGTGGCTATGGATAGAACCAACTTGGTTTGAGATCTTTTTAATCATTGGTATCGCAGGCTTAATGTCTGCTGTCCAATATTGTATAATTAGAGGCTATAGAGATGCAGAAGCATCAGCCGCTCAGCCCTTGGAATATGTTCGACTTTTATACGCTGCGTCTATTGGTTTTTTGATTTTTGCGGAAATTCCAACAACTTGGACGTGGATAGGCGCGTCACTTATCATTGCCAGCTCACTTTATACTGTTAAAAGGAATACGATGAATAATAGTTAATGCTAATGCAATTATCGAATAATTTTTATAAAATATTGAATTCTTTATAATAACTACTCATTTAATAGCGTAACTGGTATGTTGAGTTGCGATCAAAAATAAAGTCACTGTGCAATGATATAATTGAATTAGGGGGCATGAAATGACAAAGGCAATGTTTGGAGCTGGCTGTTTCTGGGGCATCGAAGAAACTTTTCGAAAAGTGCAGGGCGTGACTGACGTAGCGGTCGGGTATAGCGGTGGAGCTACCGAAAATCCGACATATGAAGAAGTCTGTTCCGGGCAAACAGGCCACGCCGAGGTTGTAGAAATTGATTTTGATGAACAAAAAGTCAGTTTTGAGCAGCTATTGACCGTTTTCTGGTCCTGTCACAACCCTACGCAACTGAATTACCAAGGGCCAGATATTGGCACACAATATCGAACAGCAATCTTCACTATGGATGACGAACAAGCGGAGATAGCAAAAGACTCAAAAAGAATAGAGCAAGAAAGTAAGAGACATAATGGCGATATTGCAACTGAGATAACCGCAGCTCAAAAATTCTGGCGTGCAGAAGAATACCATCAACAATACATAGAAAAAAACAGAGGGAGATTTGGCCGTCTTTTTGGTTAAGGTTTTTCTCTGTAAAACAATGCTCAGCCTGACGTCTAAGTATCATCGAAAATCTCTATGTACCTAATAAAAGTTAAAAAAGTGATTTTAATGCACTTAACTCATTAGCTGTATTCTTATTTCAAGATTCCCGAGTTTATGTACTGATCTCGTGCTATCATCTTAGAAGGAAAAAAACTATGGATGTTCGATTAGATAATAAGGTAGCTCTAATTACTGGAGGCAGTCTCGGTTTGGGGCGCGCCATGGCATTAAGATTTGCAGAGGCAGGAGCGTCAGTCGCTATTGCAGCAAGAGGAAAAGAAGCCCTCGAAAGCA
>CALIMD010000050.1 GCA_938028645.1 uncultured Alphaproteobacteria bacterium | reverse complement strand
ACTCAAGCGCGGCATCGGGCGCGTTTAAATGATTGTCTCGCGGCGCTAAAAAAAGCACATTTCGGGTTGCAAAACCATACGGATTTAGAATTGATAGCAGAAGATTTTAGGTCTGCCATCTATTGTATAGGGCGGATCACGGGGCATATCGATATAGAAGACCTGCTTGATGTGGTTTTCAAGGAGTTTTGTATTGGAAAGTAATGTTTCACGTGAAACATTTTTTAAGTAAACCCTTTATTAAGGGACCAAGAGGCGCTAAAACGCCCGTGTAACATTTTATTTAGGAGCCCTAATGCTTGGGTCTTACGATGTGATAGTGATAGGCGGGGGGCATGCTGGATGCGAGGCTGCGGCGGCTAGCGCCCGGTGCGGCGCACAAACACTTTTGATAACGCACAAGAAAGCAACGATCGGTGAAATGTCATGTAATCCTGCGATAGGCGGCCTTGGGAAAGGCCATCTTGTTCGGGAGATCGACGCCCTCGATGGTTTGATGGCCGTGGCTGCAGACGCCTCTGGAATTCAGTTTAGGGTTTTAAATCGCAGCAAGGGGCCGGCCGTTCAGGGCCCGAGAGCTCAGGCGGACAGAGCGCTATATAGAGAAGCCATCCAAGAGATGCTTTTTAACCAAGAAAATCTATGTGTTCTGGAGGCGGGGGTTGAAGACATTAAAACATGTGCGCTCAATAACGTATCCTCGGTTGAGACAGCGTGCGGTTTGGACATAAAGTGCAAAAGTGTTGTGCTAACCACAGGCACCTTTCTTCGCGGCATGATCCATTGTGGGAACAATGCGACACCAGCAGGAAGAATAGGCGATGCGCCCGCGATTGGGCTCGCAAAAACGTTAGAAAGAATGGGCTTTAAGCTGGGAAGGCTGAAGACAGGAACGCCGCCTAGGCTTGATGGGAAAACAATTAACTGGAAAGTACTGGAGGCGCAACCTGGCGACGCCCCTCCCGAGCCGATGTCATACTTGACCTCACAAATAACGTGTGCCCAACGCCCCTGCCACATCACTTATACAAATCCCGAAGTACATAAAATTATTCAAGACAATATTCATCTATCAGCAATTTATTCTGGAAATATAGAGGGCGTGGGGCCTAGATACTGTCCCTCTATAGAAGACAAGGTCGTGCGGTTTGCCGATAGAAGCGCGCACCAAATTTTTTTGGAACCAGAGGGGCTAGAAACCGACTTGGTTTACCCGAACGGCATCTCAACTTCTCTGCCAGAAGAGGTGCAAAATCAAGCTGTGAATGGAATTCTTGGCTTGGAGGCCGCAAAAATCGTAAGACCCGGTTACGCCATAGAATACGACCACGTCGATGCACGAGAACTTTTCCATACAATGGAAGCTAAGCGCGTGCCCGGGTTCTTTCTGGCGGGGCAAATTAATGGCACTACCGGCTATGAAGAGGCTGCCGGACAGGGGCTTCTGGCCGGTATCAACGCGGCCCAAAAGGCGATTTCCAAAGACAAGGAGTTTATTGTTGATAGGGCCTCTGGCTATCTGGGCGTAATGGCGGACGACTTGGTGACACGGCTGATTACTGAGCCGTACAGAATGTTTACTTCGAGGGCTGAATATCGACTGAGACTGAGAGCCGACAATGCAGATGGTCGTCTAACGCCCTTAGGCATTGCGTTGGGTTGTGTGGGAAGCCGGCGCGCCGCACTTTTCAACGCAAAGAACCATAGGTTAACCGAAACAGAGGCAAAATTCAGGGAGCTGAAAGCGTCTCCAAGCCATCTTAGCAAGTTTGGTATATCTGTTAATCAGGACGGCGCACCAAGGTCCCTTTATAGCTTACTTGGAAGGCGTGAGGTGAGCTACTCTGAGCTTGGCGAAGTTTGGCCGGAAATAAAAGACGCGCCAACAGATATCATTGAACATATAAAAACAAACTCTCTTTATGAAAGTTATATAGAAAGACAGGATGCCGATATTAAAGCCTATCGAAAGGATGAGAAATTAGAACTGCCAAAGGATTTGAAATTTGAGGATATTGGTGGGCTTTCAACAGAGGCTAAGCAGGCCCTTGTAAAAACCACCCCCCGTACGCTGGGACACGCCTCTAGGGTTCCTGGCGTCACGCCGGCGGCCATAGTAATCTTGATGCGGCACGTAAAGACAAGCAGGTCAAAGGTCAAGGCGAATGAACAGCAATGATGAAAATGGACGAATCGACCGAGGAAATTTTCACATCTCAACTAAATGTTTCACGTGAAACACTCGACATTTTTTCGGTGTACGCCGAGACGCTTGCTAAATGGCAATCTAAAATAAATCTTATATCACGAAAAACCATAGATAATGTTTGGAGGCGCCACTTTCTAGATTGCGCACAACTCTATAACCTTTTGCCAAGTGGAACAAAAAACATACTAGATATTGGATCGGGAGCTGGTTTTCCTGGACTGGTGTTGGCTGTCATGGGCGTCAAAAACGTTACTCTAGTTGAGGCCGATTCAAAAAAATGTCTGTTTTTAAGCGAAGTTGTGCGTCGAACAGGGAGGCACGCTAATATTGTCAACTGTCGGATAGAGGAATTTGATGGCGGACATTTTGATGTTATAACAGCAAGGGCGCTGGCGCCAATGGATAAGTTGCTGTCTTACATAAATCCACACTTCGGCCCAAGGACAAAAGGAATTTTTCTTAAAGGCGAACACGTGGATCGCGAATTGACTAAGGTAAAGAAACAATGGAAACTCGAGTATAAGACTATTCCCAGCATAACAAGTGACGGGGGGTCGGTAATCATAGTGGAGAAAATTTCAAGTGGTTCTGAGTAATACTAAAAAACAGACAGCCCGTGTCATGGTGGTTGCCAATCAGAAAGGGGGCGTTGGGAAAACTACTACCGCGGTCAACCTTGCAACAGCAATGGCAGCGTGCGAATTGAGGGTATTGCTGATAGACCTTGACCCTCAAGGAAATGCAAGTACAGGGCTGGGTATCCCACGGGACGAGAGAGAATTCGATAGTTATGCTGTTCTAAGCGGGGAGGTAAGCCTGGCTGCAGCTATAGCGCCATCTTCGGTCCCCGGGCTGTATGTGGTTCCAAGCTCCGAAAATCTTTCTGGTGCAGAAGTTGAATTGGTCACGGTAGATAAAAGAGAATACAGGCTTAGGGAAGCCATGGTTCGACATTTAGAGGCAGAACAAGAACAATTTGACTTTATTATCATTGATTGCCCACCCTCGCTAGGCCTTTTAACCTTGAATGCATTTGTTGCGGCTGAAGCGGTTCTTGTTCCATTGCAGTGTGAGTTCTATGCCCTAGAGGGTTTGAGTATGCTACTAAAAACCATAGAGAGAGTAAAAAGAGCATTTAATCCATCACTAGAAATACAAGGGGTTGTGCTAACGATGGCAGATAAAAGAAACAATTTGTCTGAACAGGTCGCTGAAGATGTTCGCGAGCATTTGGGATCAAAGGTTTATAATACTGTTATTCCGAGAAATGTTAGAGTCTCTGAGGCTCCATCGCATGGGCTTCCGGCGCTAGTCTATGATCTGCATTGTGCAGGCTCTCAGGCGTATATCCATCTGGCTAGCGAAGTAATAAAACGAGAGCGGAGTTACAATTTATGAGTGCTGGGGCTAAACGCAAACAATTAGGGCGAGGGCTTTCATCTCTTTTAGGCAAGGACGCTCTCGTTGAAGAGGTCAAATCCTCAAACATAAACCAAGTTATCTCAATTTCCAATATCCAACCGGGAAGGGGTCAGCCACGGCGTGTCTTTGACGACGGGGAGCTAAGCGCTCTTGCAAAAAGCATTAAAGAGCGAGGAGTGCTTCAGCCTCTTTTGCTAAGAAAGCTGTCAGCGGATAAAAAAAAATATGAGATTATAGCAGGCGAGCGTCGATGGAGGGCAGCACAAATAGCCCAACTTCACGAGGTTCCCGCAGTTATAAAAGAGTTTAGTGATCAAGAGGCGCTTGAGATTGGGCTCATAGAAAATATACAGCGTAGCGATTTACAGCCCCTAGAAGAAGCCGATGCATTTCAGCGGCTTATTGACGAATATGGACACACACAAGAGTTAGTGGCTCAGGCAGTTGGAAAAAGTAGAAGTTATGTTGCTAACTCGCTTCGCTTGCTTGCACTGCCAGTTGGCGCTCGGAATTACCTTGAAGCGGGCAGAATAACAGCTGGTCACGCCCGTGCTCTTTTAGCCTCTCCTGAGGCAGAGAAGCTGGCAGATTATGTTGTTTCAGGGGGGCTATCCGTTCGAGCTACTGAAAAACTAGTACAGGATAGATTGAATAACAAAAGGCCTTCGAGTCTAAACGTCGCGCGTAGAAAAAAATTTGATGCCTATAGTTTAAACCCAGATATTCTGGCTCTGGAACGAAGTATTTCTGAAAAAACTGGTTTAAAAGTGGAGGTTAAAACCAGAGAGGGCGAAAATGGCTTCGTCACAATTCATTACCAAACGCTAGGTCAATTCGATCACATTGTTAAAAAGCTAACGCGCTAATTTT